>CAMQZX010000134.1 GCA_947039785.1 uncultured Lachnospiraceae bacterium
GTCTTATATAATAATTAAATAGCAGATACAACGGAGGAAATAAAGATATGGAAAGCTTTTTGTTGGCGGTATCGGTGGTACTGCCACTTATTGTATATATGGCTGCGGGTGGGATAATCCGAAAGCTGGATATCCTGTCGGAAGAAAATTTCAAAGCCATGAACCGTATGATTTTCCGGATTTTCATACCGTTGGCGCTGTTTTTCAGCATTTATAAGGCAAATCTGAAAGCAGCCATGCAGCCGGAACTGTTTATCTTTGCTGTGGTGAGTGTGCTGATTGCTTTTGGTATTACCTGGAGAATTATTATGCGGTGTGTGAAGGACAGACGGGATGCGGCCACTATGATTCAGGGAATCTATCGGAGTAATTTTGTTTTATTCGGAACTACCATTGGACTTGCCATGTGCGGCGATGATGGAATGGCAGCAATTGCGGCTCTTTCTGCAATTATCGTTCCAATGTTCAACATTCTGGCAGTAATTTTATTTGAGAGTATCCGAGGCGGTGAGATGAAGCTGAAAGAAACTCTGATCAATATTTTTAAAAATCCTCTGGTGGATGCAGGCATATTGGGGATTGTTGTGAATCTGTCAGGATTTCGGATACCGGAACTTTTTTATGAGCCTCTTTCCACTCTGGGAGATATTGCCACACCGTTGGCGTTGGTAACTCTGGGCGGAATGTTGTCTTTGGGCAGCATGGTCAGTCACCGGAAGTGCCTGATTGCGGTAGTCCTGGGGAGGCTGGTGATTATACCGGGATTTGTTATGGCACTGGCCATTGCCCTGGGATTTCGGAATGAGAATCTGGTGGCTGTTCTGGCGATCTTTGGATCACCCACAGCGGTGGCGTCAGCTCCAATGGCTCAGGCCATGGGCGGCAATGGAGGCCTTGCAGGGGAAATTGTGGCGGTCACGTCACTGTGCTGCATTGTGACCATTTTTCTGTTTGTATTCGGATTGTCCAATATGGGATTTGTGGTATAAACAGTTTGGGGAAGTTACTGTAAATAAAGAACGAATGGAGGAAACAATGAAAAGACAAAAGGACAGCTTGAACAAGGTGACAAAAAGGCTTCTGGCTATTTTGCTGGCTGGAATTCTGATGGTGGATCCCTGTGTGTGCAGTATGCTGGAGGTGAATGCGGCAGAGTCTCAGCAACTGGAGGAATTGTCGGATTTGCCAGAAGAACGGAATTTGGAGCAGCAGACTGAAAGGGAAAGTCAGGAGTCAGAGGTTTTGGGAGAATCAGAAGAGTCTGGGAATCTGGAGGAGGAACTGGATTCAACGTTAACTGAGGATCAAGGAGAATCAGAAGAAATTCAGGATAATTCGATTGTGCCAAAAGATGAGGTATGTGTTGACGGGGAAGCAGAACCGAAGGAAGTGGACGATTCTGAAGAAATTGTGATTGATCAGCTGTCTTTTCCCGATAAAAATCTAAGAGAGATTGTTGCAGGCATGATTGACAGCAATCAAGACGGGGTTCTTACAGATGAGGAGTGCAAAGCAGTGCTCAGTTTGGATATTTCTCACAGTGAAATTGCTACGCTGAAGGGATTGGAATATTTTGGAAATCTAAAAGAACTGGACTGTTCCTGGAATCATCTTTCCAGGGCGGAAGTGGAGCCATATCTGGGCTTGGAAAAGATTCAGTATTTTTATAATACCTATTTGGTGGAGACGCCAGAGGAAGCAGTGGAAGAAACCCAGGAGATTGATCCGGAAGAGGAGGCCAAACAGCCAGGGGCAGATCAGTCAGAAGCTGGGGGCTCAGAGTCAGATGAGCCGAAAGATGATAATCAGCTTACGGATATAGATGATCTGGAAGAAAGCATTGGAATTTCAGATTTGGTATTAGAGGGAGCTTACGAGAACGAAGCTCAAACAGTGAATAATCAGGATTTAGACAACCAGGATTTGGAGAGTCAAATCCAAGAAGTCAAAATTTCAAACGATCAAAACTCAGAGGATCAGGTTTCAAATAATCAGACTTCAAACGATCAAAACTCAGAAGACCAGACTTTAAATGATCAGGCTTCAGAAGAGCAGATTTCAGAAGCTCAGGAGCAGAAAAAAACATGGAAATTTACTTTTATTTCCATCATCTCCTCGGAAGACTTCCCAGAAGAAGTACCTCTTGACGAGAGTAATTTTCCCGATGAGGTTTTCCGAAGATTTCTGGCAGAGGCTTACGACAAAGATCAAAATCTGATACTCTCCCGGGAAGAGCTAAAATCCATTACGTCTCTTTATGTAAAAGACAGTCAGATTCAGGACTTGACGGGAATTGCCTGGTTTAAAAATCTTTTGCTGCTGGAATGCAGTACCAACCAGCTTACGGAGCTTAACACAGAAGAGCTTCTGGAGCTTAGAGGTTTATATTGTAAAGAAAATCAGATAGAGACGTTGGATCTGACCAACAACATCAATTTAAAGCAGCTGGAATGTGATGAACATGTGGAAGTGATTGGGTGGATGGACCCCAGCCAGAGGATTCAGGAGGAGAACACCGGCAATCCCCAGCTGGAAGCTGAGACTAAGGAGATATCCGTTGGCAGGGCAAAAGTGAAGAAGCTGTCCAATCCCAAAAAGGAAATTCTCAGGATGACTTATGGAAAGGTTTCCGGTGCCAAAGGCTACGATGTACAGATATCCACAGTTAAAAATTTCAAATCCGGTCTTCGTAGAGTGTTTACTACTAAGCTGACTCAGGATTTTGACAGAATGTACAAGGGCAAAACCTACTATGCCCGTGTCAGAGCCTACAAACTGGATTCTGCCAATAAGCGAGTGTATGGAGCTTTCAGCCCGGTAAAATCCATTAAAATTACCGAAGGACGGATTTCCGTCAATCCTTCTGCCAATGCGGCAACCTTAAAGTCGGTATCTCTGGTTTCCACCAAAACGGTGAGAATTCAGGCTTCAGCCCCCAATTATGTAAAGAGTGTGGACGGCTATTACTATCTGTTTAATCTGACGCTGCCGGAATCTAAGTTGCCTGCAGGCAGAAAGCCAATTGCAAAAAAGGCAAAGAGGAGAAACATTGTATTTAATGTTTCCCTTTATAGAGGCACTCAGCATGACCGACTTACCCGGCAATTTGCCATTGGCGTAAAGACCAGCAAGACTTCCAACCAGTACCAGCTGATCACCGGTGCCAAGTTTATCTCCAATCCGGAGAAGCTTGCCACCTCCAACCGGGCGTTTCCCAAGTCTTCCACCAAGAAGGGTCTGCAGGTCAATGAGTTTTACATCTCCGATGCAGCGAAGTTAGGAATAAAGCATACCACCTATAACATGTGTCTGGACGATATGATTGCCACTGGCGCGGAAAAAAACAATACAAGAGGAATTCCCTTTACTTATAATGGAAAGACTTACTGGTTTGATAAAGGCGTAATTGAAAGTTACGACAGAACGCTCAATGCTTATAAGCAAAACAATATGATTGTTTCTGCTATTATTTTGCTGCGGTACCGGAATGATCTGACTTATCTGATGCCTTATGGGGTGTATCAAAGTGGATTTTATGCATTAAATACCACCACTGCAGCGGCAAGGGCCCAGCTGGCAGCCACCTTTACGTTTCTGGCGAAACGATATGCCGCTGACGGCAGAATTGCCAACTGGATCATCGGAAATGAGGTAAATAACTACGGAACCTATCATTATACAGGCAGCAGCTCTGTCAGTCGAAATGCCAAAATTTACACCAATGCGTTCCGTCTGGCGTACATATCCATTCGAAGTGTATACAGCAAAGCACGTCTGTATATTTCTCTGGATCATCTGTGGAATACCCTTACAGCCACAGGCCATGGCTCCAAGCAGTTTTTGAATGCTTTCGCCAAATATTGGAATTCTTACGGCAAGTTCAACATTGCCTATCATCCATATCCGTCACCCCTTACGGCGCCGGAATTTTGGAAGAATACAAATGGAGCTATCAGTAACAGTTACAACAGTGCCTGTGTCAATATGGGAAATCTTCAGGTACTGACTAATTATGTAAAGAAGAAGTTTGGCAGCGGTACCAGAATCATTCTATCGGAGCAGGGCTTTACCTCAAGAAAATCGGGAGTTAGTGTGGAGAAAGCCCAGGCAACTGCCATTGCATATGCGTATTATCTGGCGGAGTTTAATGACATGATTGATGCATTTATTCTTCACCGCCATATTGATCATCAGGTGGAGATCAACCAGGGACTGGCACTGGGGCTGTGGACCAATAAGGCCGGAACTATTGAGACCATGGGAACAAAAAAATACGCATGGAATGTCTACAAATATGTGGACACGGCTCAGGGAGCCAAGAAAACAGCCTTTGCACTTCCTATTATCGGAAAGGGAAGCTGGAAGATGGCAGTGCCAGGCTACAATGCATCCAGATTCTCCTGATTTAAGCTTTTTCTGGTATTGAGTATTGAGGTATTTGAGATGTGGCGACCTGTCTGGTATTGGGTTTGTAAGAGTGTATTGCGTGAACTATAATATTTTTTGTGAAATATTGGTTAAAGTAGATGCAATTCCAAATAAATGTGTTATAATGAAGCCATTATTTGTTAAGAATGATTTGTAAGGGATAAATTGTAACGTTTTGTGGCAGACAGTACACTGGCCGCAGAATTTTATGGAGACTTGTCAAGGAGTTAGTATAAATGAGTGAAGGTACGAATAAGGAAGAGAACAAAGAAGAAAATTTTGAAAGTAAAATTGAAAAAGCAATGGAGCAGATTATAGAAAGTTCTGATGGAGAAGAGAATCAAAAAGAAGCTATGAAGGAAATTTTGCAGGAGGAACCGACCGCAAAGCCGCCGGTTCCTCCCATACAGAGAAAAGCTCCCACCATGCCGCCTCCGCCGCCCAGAAGAAATCCGGCGGCAAAAATTGCAGGTACATTGCTGGGGGCACTGGTTTTATGCAGCATAGGTGGATATCTGGGAATGTCTTATTATTACAGTGATAAATTTTTTCCGGGCACCACGATCAATTCTTTTGACTGTTCTGAACTGACTGTGGCACAGTGCGAGGAATTAATCAGGGCGAAGGTGGAGGACTATTCTCTGACTGTTGCCTCCAGAGGTTATGATTCTCAGGTGATCACAGCAGAGTCCATTGGATATAAATATAAATCAGACGGTGCTATAGAGCAGGCAATGGAGGAGCAGAAGCCCTGGCAATGGATAAAAGGATATATTTTTGATCAGAGTTACTCTGCGGGAGAGAATATTACCTACGACAAAGAGAAGGTAAAGGAGCAGTTGGAAGCTCTGGAGTGTATGAAGCCGGAAAACCAGGTACAGCCCAAGGATGCTTATATTGAATTTCAGGATACCCTGTTTACCATTGTGCCTGGTAGGGAAGGTTCTGCGATCAACGAAGAGGTGGCATTGGATACGTTGTATACTGCCATTGACAGTACGGAAGAAAATGTGGATCTGGAGAAAGCGGGAGCTTACTTACAGCCCAATGTCCGGGAGGACGATGAAGGGCTGATTGAGAGGCTGAAAATTGTAAACAGCTATGCTAAGGCAAGCGTTACCCATATCTTTGGCGATGAGACAGAAGTTCTGGACAGTACCACTTTTAAGGACTGGTACAGTCTGGATCAGAATGGAGATCTTTATTTGGATGGTGAAGTGCTCCGGAGCAAATTGCAGGAGTATGTGGCAAATATGGCTTACCGTCACAATACCCTGGGAGCAACCAGAACCTTTACTGCCACAGACGGTCGTACCGTTGAAGTAGGCGGAGGAAATTACGGCTGGCAGATTGCCCAGTACGATGAAGTGGAAAAGATGTATCAGGAAATTCTCGCTGGAGAGCAGGTCTCAAGAGAGCCAATATACTCCAGCTATGGAAGTGTATGGAGCGGCGGTTCTGATATTGGAAGTACTTATGTTGAGGTAGATTTGAGTAACCAGCACTTATATTTCTATAAGGATGGAGCAGTTGTCATGGAATCAGACTTTGTCTCCGGTAACATGTCCTACAGTGACCGCAAGACACCGGAAGGCGTTTGTCATATTGTCTATAAGACAAAAGACTTTACTCTTCGTGGTGAGAAGAAGGAAGACGGAACTTACGAATATGAGGAACCGGTTAAATACTGGATGCCATTTAACGGAGGCGTTGGTTTCCACGATGCTCCGTGGAGATCAGAATTTGGCGGAGATATTTACAGAACCAGTGGTTCTCACGGCTGTATCAATATGCCGTCGGGCAAGGCAGCAGAGTTATACGATTTGATCGATGAATCTGTGCCGATTGTAGTATTTTATTAATTATTATAACAAATGGCGGCAACAGTGAAATAGCTGGTTCGTTGACGATTTCAGGAGAGAAAATATGGGTACAGCTTTTGATTCAATTTTGACAGTGGCGGCACTGGTCATTGGTGTGATGCTGTTTCTGGGACGGGGCGATTTCTTTATGAACGATAAGAATTCTGCCGAGCGGGACAAGCAATACGATAACAAGAAGGTTCAGAAAGGTTTCGGTGTGGTTCTCATTATTGTGGGAATAGCCACAGCAGTCAGTGGTTTTTTTGACTCTACGGCTGCCTATCTGATTTATGTGGCAGTAGTTGTGGCAGCATTCACCGGGGGTGTGGTCTACATGAAAAAATACTGTAAAAAATAGAGTAATTATTTAGCGGTTTGCTAAATTGCGATGTGTTGCAGATGCAAATCAACTGATGATATATGACCAATAAAACTGTTGTGGAAGTGTATGGGTATTTCCACAGCAGTTTTTTATTGGTCAGGCAGACGAGAAAAGAGTCTGTGGACTCTTTATAAATTAAAATAGCTTTAGTAAATCCAAAGGCCGCTGGATTACATAGTCTGGCTGTTCTACTTGTCCGAATCCATAAGCGGCAAAGACAAAGGGCACTCCGGCTTCTTTGGATGCTCTGCAATCTCCGGCGGTATCTCCCACATAAACAGCGTCATTTAGGTGATGATCCCGAATAATTTGCCGGATGTTGTCAGCTTTGGCGTTACCTGTGTCTCCAGGGCAGAGATGGCCTTTGAAATATTTTTCAAGACCGGTGGCTTCTAAAAATACTTCAATATATCCGGCCTGACAGTTGCTGACGATGAAAAGGGCGTATTTCTTTGACAGTTCGATTAGAGTCTCTTCCAGCCCCTCATAAGTGTCTGCCGGCGTCTTTAAAAGGGCGCGGTGCTCCTCTTGACAGCACAAGTCGATTAGTTCCAGCTGACGCTGTGTAGTTTCCTGAGGGAAAATCTGCTTTGCAATATCAGGAAGCAGTTGTCCGAATAACTGGTGCAGCCGCTGGGAAGTAATGGTCATGTTAAGATCAGTCTCACGCCGAATTAGTTTTGTCCAGGCTTCGGCAACGATTTCTGTGGAATCCCACAGTGTTCCGTCCACATCAAAAATAATACTATCCATAAATTTGTTCTCTTTCTAATATTTTCTATAGAATGATGTAAGGAGCATAAGTTACCTTGCTCCTTACATCATTCTATAGAAGGTTTGAGAAAAATGCAACTGTCATTTTAACTCATCAAGAAAGTCATTAAGCAGATTGCGAATATGCTCTTGACCTTTGACCCTGATTGAGTTTTATGATATGATATCAGAGGCAAAAGTGCGGAGCAATCCGTCGATATGGTGACATAAGGGGCAGGATAAGGAGAATGTTATGGATAAGGCACTGTTAGAAAAGATGGAACTTCCATTGTTGCAATGGTACCGTGAGAATAAACGGGAACTTCCCTGGAGAGACAAGAATAATGCATATTATACCTGGGTTTCGGAGATTATGTTACAACAGACCCGGGTGGAGGCAGTGAAGCCATATTTTCATCGTTTTATTCAAAAGTTGCCGGATGTGTCTGCATTGGCTGCCTGTCCGGAAGATGAACTGTTAAAGCTCTGGGAGGGGCTGGGCTATTACAATCGGGTGAGAAACATGCAGAAGGCGGCCGGGCAGGTGATGCAGGAGTATCAGGGAAAGCTTCCGGCAGATTACAGAAAGCTTCTTGGCCTGACGGGAATTGGAAATTATACTGCAGGGGCAATTGCCTCCATTGCTTATAAAATCCCTGTTCCCGCAGTGGATGGAAACGTACTGCGGGTGATTTCCAGAGTGACAAAATCTTACGAAGATATCATGAAACAGTCCGTGCGTAAAAAGATGGAGGAAGCATTATTGCAGGTCATGCCTAAAGACTGTCCCGGAGATTACAATCAGGCACTGATGGAGCTGGGAGCTGTGGTATGTGTGCCAAACGGCATGGCAAAATGCAATGAATGTCCTCTGAGGGATATCTGTCGCGCCAACCGGGAAAACTGTGTTATGGAATTGCCGGTGAAGACGGTGAAGAAGCCAAGGAAAATAGAAGAACGCACCGTACTGGTGATTCAGGACGGAGAACGTGTGGCAATTCGTAGACGAGACGCCAAAGGGCTTCTGGCAGGGCTTTATGAACTGCCCAATTACGATGGTTACCTGTCTGAGCGGGAGGTGCTGGATTTGATTCGTTCCATGAACCTGGACGCGGTGAGAATTGAGCAGTTGTCCCAGGCAAAACACATTTTCTCTCATGTGGAGTGGAGGATGGTGGGTTACCGTGTGAGGGTGGCTGCCCTGGAAGAGAAGCATCAGAAGGATATGATTTTTGTAAACAGAGAAGAAACAAGGAAAAAATATGCAATTCCCACAGCGTTTGCAGCTTATTCGGGATATATTAAGGAGGAAAATTCATGAAGGTTTTAAGTGTGGCAGTTCCCTGCTATAATTCGCAGGAATACATGGAAAAATGCATTGATTCTCTGCTTAAGGGCGGCGAGGAAGTGGAAATTCTCATTGTAGACGACGGCTCAAAGGATAATACAGCAGCCATAGCCGATGCGTATGCGGAAAAATACCCCACCATTGTAAAAGCGGTTCATCAGGAAAATGGAGGTCATGGCGCTGCTGTCAACACTGGGCTAAAGAATGCCACAGGACTGTATTTTAAGGTGGTAGACAGCGACGACTGGGTAAATCAGGAAGCGTATGAGAAGGTTTTGGATACTCTGGAACATCATTTAAGAGGTGCAGATACGCTGGATATGCTTATCAGCAATTTTGTCTATGAGAAAGAAGGCGCCACCAGAAAGAAAGTTATGCAGTATCGTCACAGCCTGCCGAAGGAGGAGCTGTTTCACTGGGATCAGGTTGGGCATATGCCAAAGGGCAAATACATCCTGATGCATTCTGTCATTTATCGTACTCAGCTTCTGAGAGAGTGCGGTTTAGAGCTGCCGGAGCATACATTTTATGTGGATAACCTGTTTGTTTATGAGCCGCTTCCTTATGTAAAAAATATGTATTATCTGGATGTGAATTTCTATCGGTATTTTATTGGAAGAGACGATCAGTCTGTCAATGAGAAAGTGATGATTAGTCGTATCGATCAGCAGATTAAAGTGAATGAGATCATGATGGATGTTTTTAAGAAGAGTAATCTGCGCCATCGTGCTCTGAGAAAATATATGTTAAGCTATTTGGATATTATCACAACCATTTCATCTATTATGCTGATCCGTTCCGGAACGGAAGAAGCTTTGCAGAAGAAAGCAGACTTATGGAACTATTTGAAGAATACGGATAAGCCCACGTATCGTCGGCTCCGCTATGGGCTTTTAGGACGCAGCGTCAATCTTCCGGGTAAAGGGGGAAGGAAGATTTCTGTGACAGGATATAAGATTTGCCAGAAATTTTATGGGTTTAATTAATTGACTGAGCAGATTGAAAACAAAGTAAAAATGAATCCTTAAAATATCTGAAGATAAAAACCCGATATTTTTCAGCGCGGAAATACTGGAAAATACCGGGTTTTTTATAATAAGCTATTATATTTATGAACGAAGTCTGGCAACAGTTCTTGCCCGTGATCTGCTTCTGGCAACAGACGGTCTGCGGTAGAACAGGAGATATCCACCGTAAGCCATGGTAGCACCCAGTGTGGCATCTACCACGGAATGCTGTTTCAAAAACATAGTTGACAGAATAATCAAAGTAGTCAAAATAAAGGATGCAATCTTGACCATTTGATTATTTTTAAGCTTTTGGCAGTTGATTAATGCCATATGGATTGCCAGTGAATTAAACACATGGATACTGGGAAGTATGTTGGTTGGTGTATCCGTAGCATACAATATAGCTACCAATTGGGTAAAAATATTGTCACGCTCAAATGAGGAAGGTCTCAGAAGCTGTCCGTTGGGATATAGCCAGGATACCACCAGAAAGATCGTCATTCCCATGCAAAGATTTTTAATCAACTGATAGTACTCCTTTTTATTGTCATTGATGAAAATAAAATACATCACTGCAATGACCTGATAGGGAAACCAGAGCAGATAAGGTACGATAAAATATTCACAGAATGGAATGATATCGTCCAGTGTGCAATGAATCAGATGATAGCGATACAGGTGACGATGCTCCAAATAATGAAAACAACATAAATAGACTACACAATAAGCGAGGATTACAAAACCATGCTTATATTTTTTGATAAAATTCATTTATTCACCTTCTTAGAATGATTTGATTGTGTATGTTGTCCCCTCATTGCAAAGGATTATAACACAGCTTCTTCCACTTTTAAACCCCAAAATGAGAATCTCCTGGATTTCCCTGAAATATTAGGTTATTGTTCACTCCGTTCACAGCAACATGCTTTGCATGCATCGGGAATTTGGCGCCATCAGCCCCAAAACACCTGACGGAACAGTGGTGCGTGAACAGTAACAAATATGGTTATAATAGTTATGTTTATGAAAACTGTTCCTGAAATAGAAGCAGGTATTTGGTGATGCATGAAAGTCGCGTAAAGAAGATATTCATGTTATATTAACGTATCTGTTTGTTATAGAGAAAGGGGTTTGAGCATGGTATGAAGACTGGGAAGATAAAGGAGCTAAGCGTGGCAGTAGAGTTGACGCAGAAGCTGGTTCGTATTGAAAGTTCTGATCTGGGGAGTTATGAAGAAACTATTGGTGTTTATATCGTAGATTGGCTGGTGGAAGCAGCAGAAGAGACAGGAGAGTTACTGTTCACGCACCACTGTCCCGCGAGGTGTTTTGGGGCTGATGGCACCAAAATCCCGAGACATGCAGCGCGAAATGATGCAACATGCATCATTTCTGTGCATCGCGCAGCGTGTTGCTGGGAACGGAGTGAACAGTAACACAGGAGAAAAAAATTGGCGAGGGAATTTTAATCATATATTGACTTTTTCGTAATTAAATGGTAATCTTTTTGTGAATAAATATTAATTTATATGGAAAACAGTGGGTTGTCTATCTGGCATCAATGGCAGACCTGTCTCTTATACACATCTGACGCTGCCGACGAAGCTAGAAGTGT
>CAMQZX010000135.1 GCA_947039785.1 uncultured Lachnospiraceae bacterium
AGACAATGGACATGAAGTGATCACCTGGTCGATTATGGAGGATGAGGTGAAGCTTCTGAGTGAGACGAGGGAGCATGCCTCCAAACTTCCGGGAGTAAAGATCCCGGATGAAATTCAGTTTACCTCTGATCTGGAGGCTGCTACACAGGAAAGAGACGTGCTGGTTCTGGCGGTGCCGTCTCCATTTACGAGAAGCACAGCCCATAATATGGCGCCTTACATCAAAGAAGGGCAGATTATTGTGAATGTGGCCAAAGGTGTAGAAGAGAGTACTCTTATGACTCTAAGCGAAATTATCGAGGAAGAAATTCCAAAGGCAAATGTGTGCGTGTTATCCGGACCAAGCCATGCAGAGGAAGTGGGACGTTGCCTTCCCACTACTTGCGTAGTATCTTCCAAATGTCGCAAGACGGCAGAATATCTTCAGAATATTTTTATGAGTCCTGTATTCCGCGTGTATACCACACCGGATATTTTGGGTGTGGAACTGGGAGCTGCCTTGAAAAACGTCATAGCTCTTGCGGCAGGGGCAGCAGACGGCTTAGGCTATGGAGACAATACAAAGGCGGCTTTGATCACCAGAGGGATCGGAGAGATTGCCAGACTGGGTACTAAGATGGGTGCAAAAATTGAGACTTTCTACGGATTGTCGGGTATGGGAGATTTGATCGTAACCTGTGCCAGTCAGCATAGCCGTAACCGCAAAGCTGGTTATCTTATCGGACAGGGGTATACCATGGATGAGGCTATGAAGGAAGTAAAGATGGTGGTGGAAGGTGTATATTCCGCCAAAGCTGCTTTGGGACTTTCCAGAAAATATGGCGTGGAAGTACCTATTGTAGAAGAAATCTGCAAGGTGCTTTTTGAAGATAAATCGGCAAAAGAGGCTGTCAATGATTTGATGCTGCGCGATAAGAAGATTGAAAATCCATTGCTTCCATGGGAAGAATAATCATTGGAGAGTAATGATTGCTATACGTTGGAGGTTTTATCTTCCTGTAAGGTAAAATATGAGCCATTCCCTTATGCCTGTCTGGGAATGGCTCAAGTTATGTCTCTGCGGCATAGAAGTGGGAGATTTTCTGATGAGTTAAAATGATACATCTCTTAAATCTTCAGGGATGCTGGCACTGCGGTAATTTTTATTCAGGGTATCAAGGATGGCCATATCCTCCGGTTCCAGTTCAAAATCAAAAAGCTGTGCGTTGCTGATGATACGCTTTTCCTGGGTGGATTTAGGAATGACAGCCACGCCTTTTTGGACGATCCAACGAAGGCCGATTTGAGCAGGCGTTTTGCAGTATTTGGTTGCCAGAACACAGATTACATCATCGTCCAGGTATGCTCCACGAGCCAGGGGAGCGTAAGCCTGGACCACGATACCATGGCTTTGGCAATATTCGACCAATTCTTTTTGATACCAATAAGGATGGAATTCAATCTGGTTGACGGCTGGAATGATATCAGATACCGATTCCAGTTCTTTAAGATGACGTATCTGGAAATTGCTGACACCGATGGATTTGGCTTGCCCATTGTGGTAGAATTCCTCCAGCTTTTTCCATGTCTGAAGATAACAGCCGGGTACTGGCCAGTGAATTAAATAGAGATCTACATAATCTGTCATAAGTCGGTCCAGGCTTCTGTTAAATGCGCCTTCCACATCGCCCAGACGCTGTGCGTTGTTCCAGATTTTGGTGGTGACAAATAAATCCTTCCGGGGAACATTGCACTGACGGATGCCGCGGCCTACACCGTCTTCATTGGCATAAGCGGAAGCCGTGTCAATGAGACGATAGCCGGCATTAACTGCATGGCAGATAGCCTGTTCCACTTCATTTTCTCCGGTTGCTTTATATACACCCAGACCTAACAGGGGCATTTCTCTATGAGTGTTCAAACAAATGTTTGCTATTTCCAAACTTGGGTACCTCCTTTTTTACATATCTCAAAATTATAACACAAAAATGTAACTAAACTAAAAGCATTTTGTTACAAAAATAATAAAAAAGGAGTTGGAAACGGCAGGAATTAATGTTAAAAAATAATCAACCAAGTTAAATGCATAACAAAGCAAAGGAAAAGCTTATATGACTCCTACACTGTTATGTTAAAATGCCTACAAAATGTATGAAAAGCCAGAAACTTTTATGAAAAATTAATAGGATTTCCTTGATTAAACGAGGAAAACGATGTATAATAAAATCAATTGACAAAATATTGTCATTTGGCAAAATAATAGAAGCAAATTGATATGATAAACCGTTTGGAAAGGAGTCGGATATGCATTTAATTAAAGATGAAAGTGGTAATGTAATTCAGCATGGACACGGTGCAAGTGCACATCATCACCATGATGGTGCAGAGTGCAGTCACGGACATTCCCATGACAGCTGCAGCAAGTGTCAGAAAGGTGAGCCTTGTCCGGATGAGACTTTCGCACTTTTGACATATATGGTACAGCACAATGAACATCATGCTATGGAATTGGATCAGATGGCGGACAATTTGATTAAGCTGGGAATGAATGATGCTGCAAAGACAATCAAAGAGGGCGTTGCAGATTTCCAGAAAGCAAACTTGAGATTTTCATTGGCTTTGACACAGGTGAAGGGACATGTTGAGGAGGCATAGATATGTGTTTGGCAACAGTAATTAAAAAAGCAGATGGAACAGCGGTATTCAGAAATGTAAGCCGTATCGATGTGGATGGTGATACTTTGATCATCCGTGATATCATGGGTGAGGAGAAACAGGTAGAAGGCAAGATTCTTATGGTGGATCTGGCTAACAGTATGGTAGAGATTGACTGCAAGTAGCAAAGGTTCTTATGAATCCTTACGGGCGTGGCCCCGTTCACATAAGGATAAAAAAGAAAACGGAGGTAGCTGCCAATGAAATAAAAGAAAACAAAATGTTCCTTTCCTCTGAGCTGTTCCCGCCAACAACAGACAAGGGTATGGAAAACCTTCCAGGAACAATTGATCATCTTTGTAAATGCAATTCTTCCTGTATATTTTAAATATATGGCGCGGGCAGAATGAACGCAGGTAAGAGCATGAATGTATGTAAGGTGATCAAAGGTGCAGGAGTTATTCCTGTCAAATACTTTATCATAATGTAAGAAATGAGGAGGTGCCCATAATGGCACATGTGATTGCTGTAGCCGGCAAAGGCGGCGTAGGCAAAACCACTTTATGTGGTTTGTTGATTCAATATTTAGGTGAGATAGGTAAGGGACCGATTTTGGCGGTGGATGCCGATGCCAATTCCAATCTGAATGAAGTTCTTGGAGTTGAGGTAGAATCAACTCTGGGGGAAATCAGAGAGGAGATTGCTCAATCTGAGATGGCAGCGAAAAATCCGATTCCAGCCGGCGTATCGAAAGCCGACTATGCAGAGTTTAAATTTAACTCAGCCATAATCGAGGACGATGATTTTGACTTGCTGGTAATGGGGCGTACACAGGGCAAAGGCTGTTATTGCTATGTGAATGGTCTGTTACAGGCTCAGCTTCAGAAACTCCAGAATAATTATCCATATTTTATTGTGGATAATGAAGCCGGAATGGAGCATATCAGCAGGGGAATTCTTCCCAGTATGGAGACTGCGATCCTGGTCAGTGATTGTTCCAGAAGAGGTGTTCAGGCAGTGGGGCGTATTGCAAAACTCATTCAGGAATGCAACATGCACCCGAAAACTGTGGGACTAATTGTGAACCGCGCTCCCAATGGAGAGCTGAACGAGGGAACAAGGGAAGAAATAGAAAAGCAGGGATTGACCTTGTTAGGAGTAGTTCCGCAGGATCAACAGGTTTATGAATATGATTGCGAAGGCAAGCCAACCGTAGAGCTGCCGGAGGATTCTCCGGTGAAGCAGGCGCTTCGCGAAATTGTTAAAAAATTGAATCTGTAAACATCCAAGCTTTTATTTAGCTTGAAAATAACCCATGGGGGAGGATGGGATTCACTTCCCTGGGATGAAATAGAGCAATATCAAATTTAAGTACAAAAGTACAAAATTAAAGGAGGTTTATAATGAGTGAATTCAAATTAACGACAGTTGAAGAGATGGAAGCGGCGACTAATCGACTGTTAGAGACAGGTGCCAAGGTGGGAGCGGACTCCTGGCAGATGAGAGTGAAAAATCAGACACCACATTGTAAATTCGGTGAGGAAGGTATGTGCTGTAGAATCTGTACAATGGGACCTTGCCGTATTACCAAGAAAGCTCCAAGAGGTATTTGTGGATGTGATGTGCACGGTATCGTAGGAAGAAACTTCCTTCGCTTTACAGCCGGTGGTTCTGCTACTCACTCTGATCATGGACGTGAGATTTGTCACACACTGCATGAAGCATCAGCAGATGGAAATTACAAAGTAAAAGACGAAGCTAAGTTGATGAAGCTTGCTGCTGAGTTTGGCGTTGAGACTGAGGGAAGAGACATTTATGACGTAGCGCATGAAGTTGCTGAAGTTGGTCTTCTTGAGTATGGTAAGCCATTTGGTACTCAGGTATTCTTAAAGAGAGCACCAGAGCATACACAGGAAATCTGGAAACGTGAAGAGATTGAGCCGCGCGCCATCGACCGCGAAGTTTCCTGCTCATTGCACATGACTCATATGGGATGTTCTTCCAAACCGGAAGCTCTGATTCGTCAGGCTCTTCGTTCTGGTCTGTCTGATGGATGGGGCGGTTCCATGATGGGAACAGAATTCTCTGACGTTTTGTTTGGTACTCCTCATGAAATAGAGACAGAGGCTAACCTTGGTGTTATGGTTGCTGAGAATGTTAACATCGTTGTACATGGACATGATCCTTCACTGTCAGAGATGATCTGTGAATATGCAGACAGTCCTGAGATGATCGCATATGCGAAAGAAATGGGAGCAAAGGGAATCACTGTATCTGGTGTTTGCTGTACCTCTAACGAAGTTGCAATGCGTCGTGGTATTCCTATGGCAGGTAACTTCCTGCAGCAGGAAAACGTGGTTCTGACAGGTGCTTGTGAAGCTATCGTTGTAGACGTTCAGTGTATCTTCCCGGCATTAGGACCATTAAGCAAATGTTTCCATACTAAATTTGTCACAACTTCTCCAATTGCTCAGATGCCAGATTCTGATTTTATCAGATTTAACGCTCATACAGCAGGAGAGAATGCAAAGGCAATTGTTAAAATGGCAATTGAGAACTTCAAGAACAGAGATCCTGAGCTGGTTCATATCCCTGATATGAAACAGAAAGCATACGTAGGATTCTCCGTAGAAGAAATTGAGCGTAAGTTAGATGGTGTTACCAACTCTCAGGTAGATGAGACTGGTACAATGATGCCGTTGGTAGACTGTGTAAAATCCGGTGTACTCCGTGGCGCTGTAGCTATGGTTGGATGTAATAACCCGAAGGTTAGACCTGATGCAGCTCATATTTCACTGATGAAAAAACTGATTGCAAACGATATTATCCTGGTTGTATCCGGATGTTCTGCACAGGCAGCAGCAAAAGCAGGTCTGATGGATAAGAGAGCCAAAGATCTGTGTGGTGCTGGTCTGAAGAGAGTATGTGAACTGGCAGACATTCCTCCAGTTCTTCACATGGGATCTTGTGTAGATATCAGCCGTATGATGGTACTGGCAGCAAGAATCGCTAAAGATTCCGGATGGAATATTTCTCAGATTCCGCTTGTTGGATGTGCTCCCGAGTGGATGTCAGAGAAAGCCGTATCAATCGGTAACTACGTAGTAGCAACAGGTATTGATACATACCTTGGCGTTGAACCTTATGCAACAGGTTCTTCCGAAGTAGATGGTCTGTTAAAGGGCGGTCTGAAAGATTGGGTAGAGGCTTGCTACACAGTAGAGCATGACATTGAGAAATTAGGCGATCTGATGATTGAGAAGATCGAAGAAAAACGTGAGGCATTGGGTATCTAATTTGAAACCTGAATTGTAATGAATAAAAAGTAGATAGAAAGTGAGTTATAGCTATGAAAATCGCAGTGACCGGTAAAGGCGGAGTAGGTAAGACAACATTTGCTGCAACCCTGGCAAGACTCTATGCGGCAGAAGGCCGCAAAGTCCTTGCTGCGGATGTGGATCCAGATGCAAATCTGGGATTGGCGTTAGGATTTGATGAGGAAACTCTAGATTCTATCGTTCCCATTTCCAGAATGCGTAAGCTGGTGGAGGACCGAACTGGTGTCAATCAGGAGAATCAGTTTTATCGTCTGAATCCCAAAGTAGATGATATTCCGGATAAGTTCGGAAAGCTATGCAATGGAGTTCGTCTTCTTGTGCTGGGAACTGTGGAAACTGGCGGCGGCGGATGTGTCTGTCCAGAACATGTGATGTTAAAGCGCATCATTAATAACCTGATTCTGCATCGTGATGATGTGGTGATTATGGATATGGAGGCCGGACTGGAGCATTTAGGCCGTGGAACTACTGAGAGTGTGGATCAGTTTATCGTAGTGATTGAGCCGGGAGCCAGAAGCATTCAGACCTATAAGAATGTAAAAAGACTGGCAAGCGATCTGGGTGTAAAGCAGGTTCGCGTGGTAGCCAATAAGGTGAGAAATGAAGAGGACGAGGCTTTCATTCAGTCTAAGATTCCGGCAGAAGATTTACTTGGATTTATCCATTATAATACAGAAGTAATTGACGCGGATCGTCAGGGAAAATCCCCATACGATTTCAGCGAGACGGTAACCAATGAGATTATTAAAATAAAAGAGAAAATAGATCAGGATTGATCCTATAGGAGGTATGACAGTGCTATTATTTGATATTGTTTTTAATGGAAATGATACCATGTATGCAGAAGCTTGTGAGGCAGTGGATGCAGCGATTGCGAAATATGGTGAAGAGAAGGCAATTGGATTCCCGGACACCGCTTATACTCTGGCAGCTTATTACGCAGAGACCGGTGACAAGATCACAAATTTAAAAGAAGCAAAAGCAGGTCTTGAGCATATCAAGACTATGATGACAAGAGAGAGAAGACTGGATTCCGGATTTAAATCCGGTGTTGCCACAGCACTTTCCGCTGAGATTTTAGAGGCAACAAAATATATCGAGGGAGATCCATATGAAGGATATTCCGAGGGTGCTATGACTGACGCTCAGATCCGTGAGCTTGGTGTACCCCTGGTAACAGGCGATATTCCTGGTATCGCAGTTATCATCCATGCTGCCCCTACTGTTCAGGAAGCAGTTGACCTGGTTAAGAGCTATCAGTCACAGGGTAACTTCGTGTGTCTGGTAGGTGACATCATTGACCAGCTGAAAGAAGCAAACTACAAGATGGGATTCAACGTACGTGTATACCCGATTGGTAAAGACATCGCCTGTGCAGCTCATGCCGTATCTGTAGCTGCAAGAACAGCTATGATCTTTGGTAACATCACACCTGGTGACAAGAAGTCCCTTCAGGAGTACACCTTCAACAGATTCCGTGCATTTGTTAATGCATTCGGACCTCTGGATGAGAAGACAGTTGCCTGTGGTGCCGGTGCAATCTACTATGGATTCCCAGTTATCACAAACGATATGGAATACACACCAAGCGTACCAAAGAGCTTGATCAAACTGGCAGATGTATCCAAATGGAACACCGCTTCTCTGGAAGCCCGTGACATCAAGATCAAGATTACAAATATCGATATTCCGGTATCCTTCGCTACCGCTTTCGAGGGTGAGATCATCCGCCGCGGCGATATGCAGGTTGAGTTTGACGGTTCCCGTATCGACAGTGTTGAGCTGGTACAGACCAAAGAGCCATCCGAAATCGAAGATCACAAGATCGAGGTTATTGGACCAGAACTGGATGAGTTCGAAGTTGGAAGCAAGAACGGTATCGCCTATGTGGTAGAAGTTGCCGGCAAGAAGATGCAGAGCGACTTTGAATCCGTGTTCGAGCGTAAGTTCCACAGCTGGTTAAACTGTATCGAGGGTGTAATGCATACAGGACAGCGTGACATGATCCGTATCCGCGTCAGCAAGGAAGCGTTTGAGGCAGGCTTCCGTGCAAAACACTTTGGAGAAGTTCTCTACGCTAAGATTAAAAATGAGTTTGACGCAGTCGTAGATAAATGTCAGGTTAAAGTATATACTGATCAGGCGATGGCATCCAAGATCCGTCATGAGATTGCTGTTCCTACCTTTGATAAACGTGATGAGCGTCTCGGAAGTCTGACAGATGAGTCTGTAGATGTATACTACACCTGTATTCTGTGCCAGGCATTCTCTCCATCCCACGTATGTGTGGTTACACCGGAGCGTCTGGGACTGTGCGGTGCCGTTTCCTGGCTGGATGCAAAAGCTACCAACGAGCTGGAGCCGGCAGGTGCCTGCCAGATCATTACCAAGGAAGGTGTGATCGACGAGAGACTTGGTGCATACGAATCTGTAAACGAAGCAGTACGCAAATACTCCCAGGGAGCACTGGAGAGAGTTACTCTGTACTCTATCATGGAAGACCCGATGACATCCTGTGGATGCTTCGAGTGTATCTGTGGTATCGAGCCATTCTCCAACGGTGTATGTATCGCTAACCGTGAGTACGCAGGAATGACTCCTCTTGGAATGACCTTCCCAGAGCTGGCATCCATGACTGGTGGTGGTGTTCAGACACCTGGATTCATGGGACATGGTAAACACTTCATCGCATCTAAGAAGTTCATGGCTGCTGAGGGCGGTATTGAGCGTATCGTATGGATGCCGAAGGAATTGAAAGAGACTGTTGCAGAGAGATTGAACGCAACAGCAAAAGAGCTTTACGGAATTGACAATTTCACAGATATGATTGGTGATGAAACCATCGCAGAAGATCCGGAGACCTTGTTCGCATTCTTATCAGAAAAAGGACATCCAGCTCTTGGATTAGATCCGATGATGTAATTTTATCTTACATAATTAATTGTAATTATTATAATAATTTCACGAGTTATGACATTTGCATGAGGGAATACCTTAGGGTATTCCCCTAGTGCGACTATAGAATTACTATACTAAAGTGGTATAGTTTTAGCAAAGCGGATTGTGAAAATTCGTTTGACTGCAACAATAATAATGAAGTAATATTGATTAACGAGCAAAATAATACAGATTGGAGATGAGTGAAGTGTTAATCAATAGAATTTTTAGTGGAAATGATGCCGTATTTGGACTTACAGAGGGTGCCATCAATTCTGCAATCGCAGAATATGGTAGTGAGAAAAGCGTAGGCTTCCCGGATACTGCATACTGTCTTCCTTGTTATTATGCCGTTACGGGTGTAAAAGTAAAAACATTGGGAGAGTTGAAAGAAGCTCTGGGTGTAGTAAAAACATTGATGACCAGAAACCACGAACTGGATGATGCATTGATGTCAGGTGTTGCCACCGCATTGTGCGCAGAGTTTATTGAGGCATTGAAGTATATGGATGGAGCAACTCCTTATGAGGAACCTTGCTACGGACATCTCGCCGATGCAATTATCCGTGAATTGGGTGTACCTCTTGTTACAGGAGACATTCCTGGAGTTGCTGTTATTCTGGGATCTGCACCGACTGCGCAGGAAGGCGTGGACTTAATTAAAAGCTACCAGGCACAGGGTATCCTTGTAACGTTGGTCGGCGGTATTATTGACCAGGCTCAGGAGCTGGGGTTGAAGATGGGATATGGAGTACGTATTGTACCTCTTGGTAAAGATGTTACTTCTGTCATCCATGTAGTATCCGTTGCTCTGCGTGCTGCTTTGATTTTCGGCAATGTTACACCGGGGGATGCCGGTGCACTTCTTACCTATACTGCTGAAAGAGTACCAGCCTTTGTCAATGCGTTTAAGCCCATTGACGATGTGATTCTTGCTGCAGGTGCAGGCGCTATTAAACTGGGCTTTCCGGTAATCTCCAACGAAGACGAGGGAATCGTAGAGGTTCCCGGTGCTTTGATTGCTCAACCGGATGTATCTAAATTTAATCAGACTTCTCTGGAAGCCAGAAACATTAAAATCAAAATCACTAAAATTGATATTCCAGTAGCTTTTGCCTCAGCATTTGAAGGTGAGATAATTCGCCGAGGTGACATGCAGGTAGAATTTGACGGCTCACGAATCGACAGTGTAGAGCTGGTACAGACCAAAGAACCATCTGAGATTGAAGATCATAAGATTGAAGTCATTGGACCGGATTTGGACGAATTTGAAGTGGGAAGCAAAAATGGTATCGCATATGTGGTAGAAGTTGCCGGTAAGAAGATGCAGAGTGATTTTGAATCTGTATTTGAGCGTAAATTCCATAGCTGGCTGAACTGTATTGAAGGTATTATGCATACAGGACAGCGTGATATGATTCGTATCCGTGTCAGCAAAGAAGCGTTTGAGGCAGGCTTCCGTGCAAAGCATTTTGGAGAAGTTCTCTATGCCAAGATTAAAAACGAATTTGCTGCTGTTGTGGATAAGTGTCAGGTTAAGATTTACACAGATCAGGAGATGGCCTCCAAGGTTCGGCGTGAGCTGGCAATTCCTACCTTTGACAAACGCGATGAGCGTATTGGAAGTCTGACAGATGAGTCTGTAGATGTATACTACACCTGCATCCTGTGCCAGGCATTTTCTCCATCCCACGTGTGTGTGGTAACACCGGAGCGTCTGGGATTGTGCGGTGCTGTTTCATGGCTGGATGCAAAAGCCACTAATGAACTGGAACCGGCAGGTGCCTGCCAGATCATCACCAAAGAAGGTGTGATTGATGAGAATCTTGGCGCTTACGAATCTGTAAATGCAGCAGTGAAGAAATATTCCCAGGGAGCATTGGAGAAGGTTACCTTGTATTCCATTATGCAAGATCCGATGACATCCTGCGGCTGTTTTGAATGTATCTGCGGTATTGAGCCATTCTCAAACGGTGTGGTAATTGCTAACCGTGAATATGCGGGAATGACACCTCTTGGAATGACCTTCCCAGAGCTGGCATCCATGACCGGAGGCGGTGTTCAGACACCAGGCTTTATGGGGCATGGAAAGCATTTTATTGCATCTAAGAAATTTATGAAGGCAGAAGGCGGTATTGAGCGTATCGTTTGGATGCCGAAGGAGTTGAAGGATATGGTTGCTGAGAAATTGAATGCTACCGCAAAGGAATTGTACGGTATTGACAATTTCACAGATATGATTGGTGATGAGACCATCGCAGAAGATCCCGAAACTCTGGTTGCATTCCTGACAGAGAAGGGACATCCTGCTCTTGGAATGGATCCTATGATGTAAATGAGATTGTTAATAAAATAATTTTGCAACTGGATTATATGCTGGTTATCTAACAATAACCCTTTATAGGGGTAGAAAATTGAATAATTATTTTTATAATTTATT
>CAMQZX010000136.1 GCA_947039785.1 uncultured Lachnospiraceae bacterium
GTCCATCTCCATGTACTGGGTAGAGACCGTATCTTCCATCTCACTGACGGTAACTACTTTATAATCACTATAGCTTCGATATCGGAAAAACATAAAAACCCCCACACAGACTGCAGCCACAATAGCCACGCTTACGCCTGTCCGAATCAACATCTTGCGTCGATGCCTTGCCAGCCTTGTCTGGTAGTCCATCAGGCCGTTTGTGTTGGAATTGATCTGCTGCTCCAGCTTCTGTTGCTTCTTCCGTGCTTTTTGCCGTTTTATATTCCGGCTTATCTTCTTAAATATGTTAGCCATAATCTCTTCCTTTTCAAAAATTAGTTACTGTTCACTTCGTTCTCAACAACATGCTTCGCGGATATTACCAATGAACAGTAGCAAAAAATACTCTAATGGGGATTGTACCACATTCTTTTATGGAAGTAAAATTTTTTATCTTTTGTTTTTGCACTTTTCCATATAAAGCGTTACTGTTCACTCCGTTCCCAGCGCCTTAATAGTAACTTATTTATGGGAGTAAAATGGATTCACCTGGATAGATGGTGGTATCTATTGTAATTTTATTGAGCTGACAAATAGCATCGATCATATCTGTGCTTCCATAGACACTTTTACTGATGGAAGTTAGGGTATCCCCTTCCCGAATAGTGTAAGATTGGGGCTGCACTGCAGCAGCTTCTGTCTCCTGCGGTGTGGGAGCGGGACTTTCCGCGGGTGTGGGACTTATACTCTCTGTCGGTGCAGGCGTGACACTCCCTGTGGAATTTGAATTCTCTGTCGGTGTATCACTTTCATCGGGCGTAGGACTCTCTGTGGGTATGACACTTTCACTCGAAGCAGAACTCTCTGTGGGAGATGGCGACTGGTCAGACCTGGAGGATGCCTTTGGAGTTTCTGACGCAGACACTGCATTGGCACTTGCCGGCTTTTGTTCCTGGTATTCTGCCAGCTCTGATGCAAAGTTGTCCTTCTCTGACTGGAAAGCCGACGTAATCTGCTCCACCGTTCCTTTTGCATTTTGAAGTTTATGAAAATCATTCATATAATTAGTTCCAAGAGCCAACGCCAGAATCACCGCTGCCGCCGTGGACCCATACATAAAATAAGATGAAGATTTTGGCTTGTCCTTCCCCTCTTCCTTTTTGCTGGAAATAATCTCCCGAAAATCCTTTACTGCCTTGTCATCCACTTCCCCTTTCTGTTCCATAGGTTCATTGTGGTTGGCCTCGATGAGAAATTCCTGCATGGTATCGTTTCTCTCATAGTAAAGATAATATCCTCTCTGCCGGCACATTTTTCCATTGTCATATCGAAAAAATGCCTCTTCACTGTCCAGTGACTCCATGAGAAAGAGCACCTTGTCATTTCCGGCAAAATAATTCAGATGTGCCCGATACATGGCCTGTGTAACCTCCATG
Source organism: uncultured Lachnospiraceae bacterium (assembly GCA_947039785.1). GTDB lineage: Bacteria > Bacillota > Clostridia > Lachnospirales > Lachnospiraceae > JALFVM01. The sequence continues at coordinate 1,419 of CAMQZX010000136.1, forward strand.
GAGCACTCCGGCATGGTAAAAAACCATCCCACCACTTCCTGTCCGGGGAAACGCTCTTCCATCAGTTCGCCGGCCTGTCTCCAAATCTCTTCATTGAAAGGAATGTGATTTAAATCTACTTCCATATCTTTTAGCTGGAAAGCGCTTTTGATGAATACATAGCTAATCCCCTCTGCCCAATTGGACTGGCCCAGAAGCAATGCAATTTTCCCGCCGGAAACCTCATCTGTGATTCTATCCAGGTAATGATATGCATAGTCTTCAATATAGATTTTATAATTATCGTCCACTTCACCAATTTGTCTGATGTTCCTGGGGATATGAAAAAATCCTTCATTTCCCACTGGTGTTTTTTTCTCTTCTTTATATACTACTTCAATCATACAATCACCCCTTTGGGTGACAGCATAGCACACTCTTACTGCGAACTTTATCGGATTCTAAGGGGTAATTGCCAGTTTTTAGCGACACATTTTGCAGTCATAACTCCGGAAGAAACCAAAGAATAAATTTCAAAGAAGAATAAAATAAAAAAAGAAGGATATACTCCAGATACTTGATTCTGGTAATTGCTTCCAGAAAATAGGGTAAAATGACCAGACAGTTCTCTGGTTCCCGGATTATGGAGGATTCTATTATGGCTTATTATATCAATCAAAAGAAACGAGATGCCTCTTCCCAGTTAAGCTACCTGCTGAAAGAGTGCATCTCCAATTGCGAAAAGGAATGGGAGGAGCTTGTATTTCTATGCATCGGCAGCGACCGGATCACAGGGGACAGCCTTGGTCCCTATATTGGATATCAACTTTCCCGATACTGCCTGAACCACACAGTTGTCTATGGCACGCTGGAAAATCCAGTCCACGCACTGAACCTGTCCCGTACTTTAAGTGCCATCCACCAGGAACATCCCAAAAGTCTGGTGGTAGCCATCGATGCATCTTTGGGGGCAAAAAAACACCTGGGCTATATAACCGTGGGAAACGGTTCCATCTGCCCAGGTGCAGGTGTTCGCAAGGAACTTCCAGCAGTAGGTGACATCTACATTACTGGTATTGTATGCGCTTCCGGTTTTCTGGAGCAATTATCTCTGCAAAATACACGGCTGTCTTTTGTGATTTCCATGGCTGATGTGATCACCGAGGCCATCCTGTCCATCTATGCTGCCACTCAGCGGCGGCGGCGATTTTTACCGGAAGCTTTCTTCCATTTTCCTGATGGACGTTTTCGCAAAGATACAAAATCACCGCCCTTTGCAGCCTTTACAGAAGATAAATCATAATCACGGTAGGCGTAGTTCTGCCCAAACACACGCTTAAGCATTCTCTTAAAGCTTCGAAAGCTGCGGTAAAGACGTTTGGGGCGGTGGCCGTCTGCTGTCTCACAAGAACCGCAATACTTATCTGTCAGACAGATCACATATCCCTCTTTATGCTTTGGCGGAATCAACGTGACTGGAAACATATGACGCAAAATCATCTCCCGTTCCAGTTCATTTAATTCGAAATGCTTTTCTGCATTGCAAAGAGCCACAGCCGGGTGAGTCATACCATGAAAGTGATCTCCTGTTTCGGCGGCATGAGTATGCCAGTCATACAGAAAAAGATCATGGAGCATTCCGGCTCTGGCAGCAGAACGGGCATCCAAACCAAAATACCGACAGATTCTGTAATTGTAATAGGCCACATTGAGGCAATGCTGATAACAGCTTGTATTTCCGTGGTGAGGATATTTCTTCATCTGAAGCACCACTGGATGATGCACCAAATCTTTGATGTAACTGTAGAATTCATCATTGCCCTCGTCCATGGGGGCCCGTCCATATTTGTTAATTCTGATTTTTCGCATAATTGGGAGTCTCCTAGCATGTTTGACAATAAGGACGGAAGCTATACAGCCCCCGTCCTTTTCTTAATATTGTGCTGACACAATAGTATTTGTAAATAGTGTTTATATAAATACTGTTTTTTATTCACGCAAGTGGTCAGTACACCCGTCTTATCTCTTAGATAAATTCTTTGATCTGAGCGTAGATTCCTGCTGCATCCAACTGGTATTTCTCCAACAGAGCCACAGCCGGGCCAGACTCTCCAAATACATCCTGCATACCAATCTTCTTCACTGGCGTAGGAGCTTTCGCACATAAGCAGTCACATACCGCACTTCCCAGTCCACCAATTACCGAATGCTCCTCCACTGTTACAACCTTTCCAGTCTCTTTAGCTGCTGCAACAATCAGATCCTCATCCAGAGGTTTGATGGTGTGGATGTTGATAACTTTGGCTTCGATTCCATCTGCTGCCAGTTTCTCTGCTGCCTCTAAGGATGCAGCAACACAAAGTCCGTTGGCAACGATTGTCAGATCTTTACCTTCTCTTAAAACGATACCTTTGCCCAGCTCAAATTTGTAATCTGGTCTGTCATTGATTACCGGTACTGCCAGTCTTCCGAAACGAAGATATACAGGTCCTTTGTGCTCGTAAGCTGCCTCCACGGCTGCTTTTGCTTCAATATCATCAGATGGGCAGATTACAGTCATTCCAGGAATGGATCTCATAAGAGCGAAATCCTCGTTACACTGATGGGATGCACCGTCTTCTCCAACGGAGATACCACCGTGAGTAGCACCAATCTTTAAGTTAATCTGTGGATAAGCCACAGAGTTACGAACCTGCTCAAAAGCACGTCCTGCTGCGAACATGGCAAATGTGCTGACGAAAGGAACTTTGCCTGTGGTAGCCAGACCAGCGCCGATTCCTACCATGTTACACTCTGCGATACCGCAGTCAATGTGACGCTCCGGGAATTCCTTTTTGAAAACACCGGTCTGAGTAGCTGCAGCAAGGTCAGCATCCAGAACCACTACGTCATCATGCTTTTTACCTAATTCTACCAATGCGTTACCATAACTTGCTCTGGTTGCAATTTTCTTTACTTCTGACATAATGCTTCACCTACCTTTTCTAAGTCTGCCATAGCAGTTTCATACTGCTCATCGTTGGGAGCTTTGCCGTGCCATCCTGCCTGATTTTCCATGAAGGATACGCCTTTACCTTTTACTGTCTTACAGATAATTGCAGTAGGCTGTCCTTTTGTAGCCTTGGCTTCGTCAAATGCTGCCTTTAACTGATCCATATCATTTCCATCTGCAACGTTGATCACATGGAAATTGAAAGCTTCAAATTTCTTGTCGATTGGATATGGGGAGCATACCTCATCGATCGCACCATCAATCTGTAAATTGTTGTTGTCCACGATAACAACCAGATTGTCCAGCTTTCTGTGACCGGCAAACATCGCTGCTTCCCAGATCTGACCTTCCTGAATTTCTCCATCTCCAGCCAGTGCATAAGTACGATAAGCTTTTCCATCCATTTTAGCAGATAAAGCCATACCTACTGCCACAGATACCCCCTGTCCCAGAGAGCCTGAAGACATATCCACACCAGGAATGTGTTTCATATCCGGATGTCCCTGCAGATAAGATCCAAGATGCCGAAGAGTCTTTAAATCTTCTTTGGGGAAGTAACCTCTCTCAGCCAGTACAGAATACAGACCAGGTGCTGTATGTCCTTTGGACAATACAAAACGGTCTCTGTCCGGATCTTTGGGATTCTCAGGGTCAATGTTCATCTCTTCAAAATACAGATATGTAAAAATATCTGCGGCGGAAAGAGATCCGCCCGGATGTCCCGCTTTAGCGGCATGTACTGCGGTAACGATGCTCTTGCGCACTTCGTTGGCAGTCTTTTGAAGTTCCAGTTTATTCATTTTTTACCTCCATTTTATTGTGCTTTTGCACAGAATTATTTGTCACCAAAAACTGCAATATAGTCTTTCTGGAATTTCTCAATTCCAACTGTGGTCAGCGGATGCTGTACCATCTGCTCGATAACTTTGAATGGTACTGTAGCAATGTCAGCGCCTGCCGCTGCACACTCTGTTACATGGATCGGATGACGAACACTTGCACAGATGATTTCTGTGTCAATATCTCCTGCTGCGTCAAAAATTTCAACGATCTGCCTGATCAGGTCTACACCGATGACAGAAATATCATCCAGGCGTCCCAGGAACGGAGATACGTAGCTTGCGCCTGCTCTGGCTGCCAATAATGCCTGGTTCGCTGTAAAAATAAGTGTCACATTTGTCTTGATTCCTTCGCTGGAGAGAACTTTAACAGCCTTCAGGCCTTCCTCTGTCATAGGAATCTTAACAACCATGTTTTTATGTATTTTTGCAATCTCACGACCTTCTGCAATCATACCCTCAGCATCCACAGTAGTGGCTTTCACTTCTCCGCTGATTGGTCCGTCTACGATGGTGGTGATCTCCTTGATGACTTCATTGAAGTCTCTGCCTTCTTTAGCAATCAGAGAGGGATTGGTAGTAACACCGCAGATAACGCCCATATCATTGGCTCTTCTGATATCCTCTACCTTTGCAGTATCAATAAAAAATTTCATTTCCTCGTACCTCCATTTATTTTATGTTTTAAGTATAACATCAATTCGGGTTACGTCAAGGCAGGTAGATTTTATTAATAATTTTTTCAATTAATAATTTTGAATTTTATTAATTACTTCTTTGAAATTTTTCACTGATTTGTTATATTTTTCACATGCCCCTCAAGTTTTTTCCGTCATTTTGCAGATATCCTCATTTTCTATAGGCTTTTGCCCACTGCGTCGTCCGAAATTATTAGTAATAATTATTCCATTTTTATTTATTTCACATTTTTTCTGACGTTCCGTTCTGACCTTACATAGCCTGTCGTTCTGCGGACAATCAACTTTGGTTCGTATTCAATATGATAAATACTGGTGGGACGCTCCTGATCAAAACGATTCTGTTCTTCCTTAATCTTGCGGATAATAATCTCGCAGGCATCCCTGCCTTTCAACTGTACAAAATGATCAATAGTTGTCAGACCAATGCGGTGAAGACTGGAATAGAAAATATTGTCGCATCCGATTACTGACACGTCTCCCGGTACTTTATACCGAGCCTCATTTAAAGCATCAATAATTCCCAGAGCCATCATGTCGTTAAGACCTGCGATGGCAGTGATCTCCGGATGCTCCTGCATCAAATTCCTGGCAAGCTCATAGCCCATCTGATATTCTGAATCCGCTCTGGGGCGAATATCGTCCATGGCATCAGCCGCTGCCCGGATAATCACATGTTCCTTTAATCCGGCCTGCTCAAACTCGCTGACAAAGCCTTCTACCCTCTTGGAACGCTGTTTCTGACGTTTGGTAAGAGGCGTAGCCAGAAACGCCACATTCCGATGTCCCAGATCCAGAAGATGCTGCGCCATCAGCTTTCCAACCTTGGTGTTGTCCTGGTTGATGGCATCCACTTCCACCTTCTCACGATTACTGATAATGGCCAGGGGAATGGTCTGAGCCAGAGTTTCCACCTGTTCCATGTAGCTTGGACTGGGGTTGAAGGTGTAAATAATTCCCATAGGATGGACTGCATGCATCATCCTCAGATAACGCTCTTCCAGCCGCAGCTCCCTTTGGGTATTGCAGACAAACACCCCATACCCTTTCTCATTTGCCACAGCCTCAATCCCCTGAAGAAGCATTACATAATAGGGATTGGTAAGCGTAGGACAAAACACCACAATCAAACGCTCCCCATGAGTATCCGCTTTTCTTCGGCGGTCTGGAATCCGGTAACCCAGATCTTTCGCCGCCTGTTCAATTTTTTCAATGGTCTCTCTGGAAAAAGACACATTATATTTTTTATTTAACACCATAGAAACAGTAGCCTGGGACACGCCTGCAGCCCTGGCTACATCTGTGGACGTCACTTTTTTCTTTTTATTCATATATTACAATTCCACCCTGCCCTCCAATGCGCGCAGAAGAGTAACCTCGTCGATATATTCCAGATCACCGCCCACGGGCACTCCGCTGGCAATCCGGCTGACCTTGATGCCTGACGGCTTGATCAGCTTGCTGATGTACATAGCCGTGGTTTCTCCTTCCAGACTGGAATTGGTGGCAATAATCACTTCATCCACTTCATTGTTCTGAAGGCGGCGCATCAACTCCTTCAGGCGAATGTCATCCGGTCCAATACCAAGCATGGGGGAAATCGCCCCGTGAAGCACATGGTAAACTCCATCGAATTTACCGGTCTTTTCGTAGGCAGCAAGATCTCTGGGATTTTCCACCACCATGATGACTCTGGGATTTCTCCTGGAGTCGCTGCAGATGGGACAGAATTCCTGATCTGTCAGGGTACAGCAGGACTTACAGTATTGAATGTTATTTCTGGCATCCAACATGGAATCTGCAAGCTGACGCACCTGTTCCGAAGACATATTTACGATATGAAATGCCAGACGCTGAGCCGACTTGGCGCCGATTCCCGGCAATCTGGACAACTGTTCGATTAAATTGCTGATATGACTGCTGTAGTATTCCAACTTCTATAACCTCATTCCTGCGGCGTCGATTAAAATGGGAATCCGCCGCCTAAGCCGCCTGTCAGTTTAGACATGGCACTGGCTGTTGCTTCTTCCATCTTTCTCAGCGCTTCGTTGGTGGCTGCCATAATCAAATCTTCCAACATCTCAATATCGTCAGGATCCACAACTTCCTCCGCTAATTTTACTTTGGTGATTTCCTTTTTACCGCTTACGGTTACTTCCACAGCTTTGCCTCCTGCGGTGGCTGAGAATTCCTTCAGCTCCAGCTCCTTCTGACTCTCCTCCATCTGCTTTTGCATCTTCTGAGCCTGCTTCATTAAATTGTTCATGTTTCCGGGCATTCCCATTCCTCCCGGAAAACCTCCTCGTCTTGCCATTTTCATATCCTCCTCATTTTTAAATCTATTTACTATACTCTTTATGCTTCCGGATCATCTTCTGTGATGATATCCATGTGAATGTTCTCCTCCATAATCTTATCCACGGAAATCTGCGCCAGACCAGTCTTCTGGTGCTGCAAAGCTGCCAGAAATTCAATTTCTACAGATTTTCCAATCCGATTCTGAATAATATTCTCCAATGTCTCCTTATATTCCGGATTTTCCACACACATACCGCCCAGAACCTGATTCTGAAACTCAATATACAAAATCGGTGCTCCAGTATTTCCGTCATATTTTGGAATAGCCTGCTGCAGCATTTGCTTAAACAGCCCTCCAGTCTCTCCCACAATACTTCTCCACTGAGACATGATTTTTTTCAAATCCTCCGGTGCTGCCTTCTCAGGCTTCGGGGCATCCGGCTGCTGCATAGATGACATGGAGGGTGCTGCCATTACGGAAGCCGAAATACCGGACGGCGCTGCCTGTATCATGGGAATACCTTCTTCCATCTTTTTCTCCAGCACCCGAATACGATCCAACACGGAATCCAGATTAGTCTCCATGGCGGGGCGACACAGCTTGATGATGGCAACCTCCACCAGCACCCGCTTCTGGCTGGAATATCGAATCTGACTGGAAAGTTCTGACAGCACCCGGATATAACGCATCAACGTCTCCGCGTCCACCATGGCGGCTTCTTCTTCCATCAGATTTCTGTTTTCTGTGGAAACGTCGATGACCTCTTCTGGATTGTCTGACGTTTTCACAAGAAGAAGATTTCGCATATACCAGGTGAAATCTGTGACAAATTGCCCCAGTTCTCTTCCCTGAACCACCAAATCTTCCAGTTGATGAATGGCTCCTGTCACATTTCCGGCGGCGATACTTCGAAGAAGCTTTCCGAACACCTCCGTGTCCACAGCCCCCAGATTCTCCAGCACCTTATCATAGGTAAGGGTCTCACCCAAATAAAAAGCGATACATTGATCCAGCAGACTCAGGGCATCTCGCATGGAACCGTCGGCAGCCTTGGCAATATAGCGTATGGCCTTCTCCTCCACTTCCACCTGTTCAATGTCTGTCAATTCTTTCAGTCGGGCAGCTATGGTATCGATGGTAATACGCTTAAAATCATAGCGCTGACATCTGGACAGTATCGTGATGGGTATTTTATGAACTTCCGTGGTGGCCAAAATAAAGATGACATAAGAAGGAGGTTCCTCTAATGTTTTCAGCAGTGCATTAAATGCTCCTGTTGATAACATATGAACCTCATCGATAATATACACCTTATACTTTCCCTGCGTAGGGCGATAGGCCACTTCCTCCCGTATCTCACGGATGTTATCCACACCGTTGTTGGAAGCCGCATCAATCTCAATCACATTCATGGAAGTGCCGTCTATAATAGAACGACACACCGCACATTGATTACAGGGACTTCCATCGATGGGATGCTCACAGTTGACGGCTTTTGCCAAAATCTTGGCAACCGTTGTTTTACCTGTTCCACGGGTTCCGCAGAACAGGTAAGCATGTCCGATTCGATCGGCTTTCATCTGATTGATTAAAGTTGTTACAATGTGTTCCTGGCCTTTCACATCAGAAAATGTATCCGGCCGGAACTTCCTGTAAAGAGCAGTATAGCTCATGAATGAACTCCTTGTCTAGCTTTATTAGTCACCAAAACTGATTCCAATTTGTTTGGCAGCTTTTACGGTCTGATCTTTTGGAGACACCATCTTCAGCTTGCCTGCGCACTCTTCAAGAGGAACTCTCTTGATTTTACCATCTATGATACCGATCATGCAGCCGTATTCCTGCTTTAGGATGCTCTCAGCTGCACCTGCACCGATTCTTGTGGAAAGCACACGGTCGTAAGCACACGGACTTCCGCCTCGCTGTGTATGTCCAGGAACAGTAACACGGACTTCCATACCGGATTTCTCTTCAATCTGAGCTGCAATTTCATAAGATACAGATGGGTATTTTTTCGCACGATTAGCCAGCTTTGCTTTGTATTCTTTCTTAGAAAGCTTAGCATCTTCCCTGGAGATGGCGCCTTCTGCCACTGCCAGGATGGTAAAACGCTTACCGGCTTTGCTTCTCTTCTTAATGGCATCCACTACCTTCTTGATATCGTAAGGGATTTCCGGAATCAGGATGATATCTGCTCCGCCGGCGATACCTGCATGAAGTGTCAGGCTTCCTACTTTATGTCCCATAACCTCTACGATAAATACACGGCCGTGAGAAGATGCAGTAGTATGAATACAGTCAATGGCATCTGTTGCAATATTTACCGCACTCTGGAAGCCGAAGGTCATATCCGTTCCAAAAATATCATTGTCGATAGTTTTTGGCAGATGAATGATATTTAAGCCTTCTTCTCTCAAAAGATTCGCGGTCTTCTGTGTTCCGTTACCGCCCAGAATTACCAGACAGTCCAAACACAGTTTATAATAAGTCTGCTTCATAGCAGCCACTTTGTCAAGACCTTTCTCATCCGGCTCACGCATCAGCTTAAACGGCTGTCTGGAGGTTCCCAGAATTGTTCCGCCCTGTGTCAGAATACCGGAGAAATCTCTGGAGGTCAGCATACGATACTTGCCATAGATGAGCCCCTTATAACCATCATCAAAACCATATACTTCCAAATCATCCACAGAATTGCTCAATCCCTTTACTACACCTCGCATGGTAGCATTCAAAGCCTGACAATCTCCACCACTTGTTAACAATCCAATTCTTAACATCACTTCACATCCCATCCTTCTTTATAGTATTTCGCAATTCATAATTGAATTTATTGATAGGTTTATTAT
>CAMQZX010000137.1 GCA_947039785.1 uncultured Lachnospiraceae bacterium
CGCGATGCAGCGTAGTCTCGTGGGCTCGGAGATGTGTATAAGAGACAGATTATTTGTGTTCTTATAGCACAGTAGGATAAAGGGGCCGCCTTCTAAGGGAAGGCTTGTACTGAGGAAATCCGAAAAGCACTGAGGTGTCGGTGGCAATTCGAGGTCGGGAACTTTTGTTAGAAAAGTTCTGCACTCCGAAGCAGTGCGAAAGGGAGAAAACTGGATTTTAAAGCGAAATTCAGAGAAAGTCGGTTATCGACTCCAGAGGCTTAAAAGGCTGAAAAAGCCTGTAAATAAGCCGAAAACTTAATATGTCGGCATAGCTCAGCTGGATAGAGCACTCGCCTCCTAAGCGAGGGGTCGGAGGTTCAAATCCTCTTGTCGACGTTAGCAGAATTGGTTCGAAATGCGAATAAAACGCATATTCGGACCTTTTTTGTTGCGGAATTGTGGAAAATCTGGTTTGAATACTCACGATTTGTGACTAATGAAAACCAGCCATTTTCTAAAAATAAAAAAGGAAGTCCTCTAAGAAATTATGGCGATGATTATGTATGCGCAGATATTGTTCCTGTTAAGTACAGTAAAAATCAGTTTTTTCTTAGAAAAATCCATTCCTTTTAGCAACTCTATATCGATTTTGAGTTCGAATGCTCATTCACAGATCTGTTGATGGTCTTGTGAATGGGCATTTTTTATTGCAGGTGAGTAGCTGAAAAAGGAGGAATTTCTAATGGATAGCAAAAGGATTGTCTATGGCAGAGAAAGCGGCGCCAAGCGAATTATCAATCCAGAAGTTGAGAAGGTTGTCGAGATCAGCTTGGAACGATTAAGGCCTTTTGAGAATCATCCCTTCAAGGTCAAAGAGGATAAGCCATGGCCCAGTTTATGGAAAGTATTGAGAAATACGGAATTATGACGCCGCTGATCGTGATGCCGACAACAGAAGGAGTCTATCGGATCGTTTCCGGGCACAGAAGAAAGTATTGTGCAGAGAAACTTGGATACACTCAGGTACCGGTTATCATCCGGTATATGAAGGAAGATGATTCGATTATTTCTATGGTAGATTCCAATCTTCACAGGGAGAAGCTTCTGTATAGCGAGAAAGCATTTGCCTATTACATAAAAAATGAAGCGATGAAACGCAAAACTGGGAAAAGAAGACAGACCCAGGAAGGAACACTGGAGTCTATAAGAGGAACCAAGACGATTCAGCTGATCGGGAAGGAAACAGGAGAAAGTCCAAGACAGGTACTTAGGTTTATAAGACTCACGCTTCTGCTTCCAGAGCTTCTGCAGATGCTTGATGACGGAAAGATATCTTTCAACCCGGCAGTAGAACTTTCTTTCTTATCGAAAGAAGAACAGAGATGGGTCCTGGATGCCATGGACTATACGCTATCCATACCGTCTGTCTCACAGGCAACACGCATAAAGGTCCTGAGCCAGGAAAAGCTTCTGACCGCTCAGAAGATTATTGAGATTTTAAGTGAAGTCAAAAAATCTGATATGAGCAGAGTGGTTTTCAAGAATTCCCAGATGCATAAGTATTTCCCAAGGTATTACAGCACGGAGCAGATGAAAGAAGAAATCATAGCCCTTTTAGAAAAGGACTTGAAGCGTAAAGAACGCCAGCAAAAGAAAAAGGAGGACAAGAAAAATGTGTAAGGTGATTTCAATCGCAAACCAGAAAGGTGGAGTCGGAAAGACCACCACAACCGTAAATTTAGGAATTGGATTGGCAAAGGAAGGCAAGAAGGTACTTCTGATCGATGCGGATCCACAGGGTTCATTGACAGCTAGTCTTGGCATCGGGGAACCGGATGAGATTAAGACGACTCTGGCTACTATCTTAATGAATGTAGTAAATGAGAAGAATATTGATCTGGAGGATGGCATTCTCCATCACGAGGAAGGTGTGGATCTTCTTCCTGGCAATATCGAGTTATCTGTTATGGAACTTACTCTTGCAAATGTGATGAGCAGAGAGCTGATCATGAGGGATTATATCGAGATGCAGAAAGAAAGATATGACTATATCATTATCGATTGTATGCCTTCCCTTGGAACCATGACGATCAATGCTTTGGTAGCATCTGATTCTGTATTAATCCCAGTTCAGGCTGCATACCTTCCGGTCAAAGGTCTTCAGCAGCTTATCAAAACAATTTCTATGGTAAAGAGACGATTGAACAGAAAACTGATCATCGAAGGAATCCTTCTTACCATGGTAGATTTCAGAACCAATTATGCGAAGGATATTTCAAATAAGGTAAGAGAATCCTATGGAACCAACATTCCGATATTTGAAAGTGTGATTCCGGTATCAGTCAAGGCTGCAGAGGCCAGCGCGGAAGGAATCAGTATCTATGGGCATTGCGTAAACTGCAAAGTTTCTAATGCATATAAAGAATTAACCAGGGAGGTATTAAAAGATGGCAACAAGTAAGATGAATGAAAGATTGAATTTTAAGAGCGTGGAGGAACTGCTCGGTGTAGTGAATGAAGAGGCTGCAATGGATATCGAGATCTATAAGATCAGTGGCTTTAAAGGGCATCCATTCAAGGTAATCGATGATGAGAAGATGCAGGAACTGGTGGAAAGCATCAAGACAAACGGAGTTCTTTCTCCAGTACTGATTCGTCCGATTGATGGCAGAGACAACTATGAAATGATCTCCGGTCACAGAAGATTACATGCTGCACAGCTGGCAGGACTGACTGCAATCCCTTCTATTATAAGAGAGATGACAGATGATGAAGCCGTGATCGCTATGGTGGATGCGAATATCCAGAGGGAGGAGCTACTTCCGAGTGAACGTGCTTATGCCTATAAAATGAAACTTGGGGCAATGAAACGTCAGGGAGAAAGGAAAGACTTAACTGGTGAAATCACTTCCGCTCAAAATGAGCGAAAGTTAGAGGCCGCAGACATTCTTGGTGAAGAAGTTGGAGTTAGTAGAGCTCAGATAAGGAGATATATTCGATTAACTGAGTTGATCCCAGAGATTTTGGATTACGTAGATAAGAAAAGAATCCAGTTCACATCCGCAGTGGAGATTTCCTATCTCGATAAAGAAATCCAGAAGTGGCTGTTTGAGTACATCAAGAACAATGGCCTTGTTAAACCAAAACAGATCGCATTGCTTCGTAAATCATGTGAAACCGGCACTATGACAGAAAGTAAGTTGATTTCTATTCTGAACGACAGTCAGCCAGGCAGAACTCCAGGTACTAAGAATCTTCTCTCAGAAAAGAAACTGAGAAATTACTTCCCGCCGGAATACACAGAGGAAGACATGAGAAGTGTCATTGTGCAACTTCTGGAGCAATGGAGTCAGGGAAAGGAGCAAGAATAATATGGAATTTGATTATTACTATGGCTCCCAAGCCGAGCAATTCAGCTTCATCCGAATACCGCGATTGTTGCTGACAGAGGAGATGTTTTCCACGTTAACCTTGCAGTCCAAGATGCTGTATTCGGTACTTCTGGATCGTATGTCCTTATCTATGAAGAATGGCTGGTTTGATGAAGAAAACAGAGTCTATATCATCTATCAGATATCGGAGATCCAGACAGATCTGGGATTTTCCAAGAGAAAGGCTATGGATTACTTGGCTGAACTTGAGAATTTCGGTCTGGTTCAGAAGAAAAAGAGAGGATTTGGACTTCCAAGCATCATTTATGTGAAAAGCTTTTTGATCCAGAAAGATTATGCCAGAAGTATCAAAACCGGAACTTCTGTGGTGGAAAAGGTTCTTTCCAGAAGTACGGATTTTCGCACCTCTGGGAGTGTAAAATGCACTTCAAGAGGTAACGAAACCGACACCTCTGAGGTTACCAAATCGACACCTCTGGTGGTGCTGGAATCAGCACCTCTTAATAATAAGACTAATACAAATAATATTTACCAGAGTGATATTAAATCGAATCATATCTTATCTGCAGATGAAGATGCGATGAGATGCGATCCGAGCCCGGAAGATATCATCAAAGCTTATGAGAAGATCATCAAGGAAAATATCGAGTACGAATCCTTACTCCTCGCCAATAAGTTTGATGAAGAACTGGTGCAGGGAATCTTTGAACTGATTCTGGAAACAGTGGTCAGTCAGAGTGAAACCATCCTGATCGCCAGTGAACGTTATCCGGCAGCTCTGGTAAAAAGCAAATTCCTGAAGCTGAATTACATGCACATCGATTATGTGCTCAGCTGCATGAGAGGGAACACGACGAAAGTCAAAAACATCAAGAAGTATTTACTGGCTGCACTGTTCAACGCACCATCCACCATTGATGGCTACTACAGAGCAGAAGTAAATCACGACATGCCACATTTGGCAGGTTAAGAAAGAAAAATTCACGGATAGAATTGAACACTGTCCAGTTTTATCCGTGAAGAAGGAGGAATCTATGAGAATGATTATGTTTTTAGTGAAAATGATTTTGAGAATCTTACTCATTCCGGTATGGCTGATTCTGGCCTTTATCGGAGTATGTATCAGCGCAGTTGTGAATCTCTACTGCGTTGCAAAAGGGCTTGTTGGTCTGCTTCTTGGAGCAATGCTTGTTTGTACCTTTATCTGGTATCGAACCCAATATATGAATTACATCCTGTTGTGCGTTGCTGAATTCATGCTGGTTGGTGTATTGGTTGCAGGAGCATTTATCCTGGCATTGGTATCGGAAGCAAGAGATGGTATCGGAAGATTTATTATCGGAGGTTAAGAAATATGGTTGAGAAAAAAGATGGATATATTCAGTTGCCACCAATTCCAGAAGAATTGGATGGAAAAATGGTTGGATTATTGTGGGAGTATGCGAAGATTCCGAAAGCAGATCAGGAAGCAACGTACAGACAGTATCAGATTCTTAGTAAACTGGAAAGAACACAGGAAGAAGTTAATGAGGCCAGTGTATACCAGGTTGATCCAGAGAAAATAGATGGCTTTCTTGAAAGTATACGTGTCATAATATCTGAACTGTTCCGTGAAGCTATGGGATTATCGCAGTATGTTTACGAAGAGTGTTTTGTCAAAGGTAAGCGCATAGAAGAAATTTTGCCGGATGATGATCCGAGAATGGAAGAAGCACTTTGGTCGATGTATATGCTGTTCATGGATGATGGTGCAGGAGATACAGGGATGCTATCTTGAAAAATCACAAAGATAGTTGAAAAGAGAGGCGAAAATGAGAACAACTAAGGGTGGTGAAAGCTGCTTCTTATGACTTGAAAATAATTTTGAGGAGAATTAAATAAGATGATTTAAATGGCCGAAGTATATCCTTTGTGAATACTTCAGCCATTTTTTAGAATTTGGATTTCAATATATCTGCAAATTCTTCGATATAGAAGCCGGAGTTTTCCTTACTCCAGAAAGCACAATAGTTTTTCTCTATAGCTTCGCCTTTTCTTGTCAGGGGGATTCTGGAAACTGCTGTATCAAACCACACTTCATCACCGATGACATCTACAGGCAGATATCCCTGGCCAGTAATGATTTTAAGTCTTGCTTCCTGCATAGACTCGACAAATACAAAATCTCCATGAAGGCCTACATATTCATCATAGTATAGGCGTTCTTCTTCCTGACCGGATGGACTGATAATCAGGATGCATGGAAGATTCTTCAGGTCAGATACTTCTATATGGTCAAGCCGGCAGAGAGGGTTTCTGGATGAAATCTGGATGTGGGTTTTACTTTGTGAAAGAATCAGATTGTTAAAAGCACTGGAAAAAGCACGTCTCTGATCATTAAGGGACAGGTCAATTCTTCCTTCAAGCATTCCATGATACAGTTCATCATGACTTCCGGATTCCACTGTAATATCTACAGCAGGGTATTTCTCAGAAAATTCTGATACAGCTTCCGAAAATTCATTTCCATGGTAGCCTTTGTAATATCCAAGGTGAAGTACAGCAGCGTCTGCAGCTTCACATCTTTTGGTTTCTCTTATCATTTGCTCTATGTCAGAGCGTATCACAAGGCTCTTTTTATAAAAGAGCTCCCCGGCAGGCGTAAGGCTGAAAGTTCTGTTATGGCGGTCAAGCAGCTTTACTCCGAGTTCTTCTTCCAGTTTTTTTATCTGCTGAGAAATAGCAGACTGTGAAATGTTTAATTTATCTGCCGCTGCATAAAAGTTTCCACATTCCATAACCGCATGGAAATATTCGATCTGTCTGAATAACATAAGTACTACCCTCCGTATAGTGATATAGATATTATATATTGATTATTTTAACTTATCAATATGATAAGTAATCGGAATTGATTGAGAAGAAAAAAGAAACTATGATATGGATAATATAGGTAACGTTTTAACAGGAGGATAAGGCAAAATGGCAAAGAATCTGATTATTTATTATTCACGTAAGGGTGAGAATTATGTGAATGGAAGCATTAAGAATTTAAAAAAGGGAAACACCGAAATCTGTGCTGAGTTTATTCAAAGTGCAGTAAGCGGTGATCTTTTTGAAATTGAAACAGTAAAGACATATTCATCTGATTATTACGAATGTATAGATGATGCAAAGGATGAATTAAATGCAAATGCAAGACCAGAACTGAAAAAGTATCTGGATAACATAGATGAATATGAGAATATTTTTGTCTGTGGACCATGCTGGTGGGGAACTTATCCAATGGCAGTGTTTACACAGCTTGAAAAGCTTGATTTTAAGGGCAAAAAAGTAATGGCTCTTATGACACATGAAGGAAGCGGGCTCGGAAGTTCGGAAAGAGATTTGAAGAAAATCTGCGTAGGTGCATCTTTTGGAAAAGGAATGGCTGTGCATGGTGCAGATGCGTTAGCTGCAGAGAATGCAGTTAAAAAATGGGCTACAGAAAATGTGTAGGTGGATAGAATGAAGAAGATAATAGGGATTACTCTATCTGTTTTTTTGATATTAGCACTTGCAGGATGTGGCAGCGCACAAGAGATTAAGCCAGAAGCAGAAAGTTTAACAGAAAACACTGAGGCTAAAAGCAGTGACGATAACAATGAAATCGTTAAGGATACGGATGAATCAGAGACTACTCCAAGTATTGAGACAGAAGATAGTAATATTCTAGTAGTGTATTTTTCCCGAACCGGAGAGCAGTACAGTGTAGGTGTGATTGATAAAGGAAATACAGCCATAGTTGCTGATATGATTGTCACGGCAACAGGCGCAGACTCTTTCGAGATTCTTCCGGCAGACGATCATTATCCTGTGACCTATGATGAACTCACTGAAGTGGCAAAGGAAGAGCAAAATGAAAATGCCCGTCCGGAAATATCCGGCACACTGCCTGATTTATCGCAGTATGAAACAATATTCATAGGTTCACCGGTATGGTGGGGTGACTGGCCGATGATATGCTACACATATTTTGAAGCAAATGATTTTTCAGGAAAAACGATTATTCCATTTTCAACACATGCAGGAAGTGGACTGGCTGGATTTGATGAAAAATTGTCCGACTACACATCTGATGCAAAGATTGGAAAAGGGTTGTCTATAAAAGGCGAAGATGCACAGAACAATCAAGAGGAAGTAAAGTTAGAAATGGAAAAGTGGTTATCTGAATTAGGATTTTAGGAGGATACATGAAAGACGTAATTTTATGGGCTGGTGCAGGACAGATCGGACTTGCCATTGCCAGAAGAATTGGATATGGGAAAAAGATTATTGTAGGCGATAAAAAAATAGAAAATGCAAAAGCCATGGCAGAGATTATGAACAGCGCAGGCTTTGACGTAACGCCAATCGAGATGGATTTATCAAGCAGAGAGTCTATTTTGAATATGATCACAGAGGGTCAGAAATATGGAGAAATAGCAATGCTTATATCGGCTGCCGGAGTATCTCCAAGTCAGGCTCCGATAGAAACCATTCTAAAGGTTGATTTATATGGTACAGCAGTACTTTTAGAAGAAGTTGGAAAAGTAATAAAAGAAGGCGGCGTGGGAGTGCATATCTCCAGTCAGTCGGGATGGCGTATGCCACAGCTTGGAAATGAAGCGGATGAACTTCTTGCAACAAAACCGACAGAGGAATTGTTATCACTTGATATGCTAAAGCCTGAAAACATCAAAGATACTCTCCATGCATATCAGATGGCAAAACGATGCAATGAAAAGAGAGTTATGTATGAGGCATGTAAATGGGGTAAGAAGGGTGCAAGACTAAATGATATCGCACCTGGCATTATCGTGACACCTCTTGCTGTAGATGAGTTTAATGGCCCTCGTGGAGATTTTTACAAAAACATGTTTGCAAAATGTCCTGCAGGAAGACCGGGAACTGCTGATGAGGTGGCAAATGTAGCGGAAATACTTATGGGACCTGCAGGAGCATTCTTTTCAGGATCTACAATCCTTATGGATGGTGGTGCAACAGCAAGTTATTACTATGGTGATTTAAGACCGGAGCAATAAAGGAGGAGACAAGATGGAATATGTAACATTAGCAAATGGCGTTCAGATGCCAATTTTAGGATATGGTGTATATCAGGTAACAAAGGATGAGTGTAAGCAGTGCGTGCTGGACGCGCTGAAAGCAGGATACAGAAGCATTGATACAGCTCAGAGTTATTTTAACGAAGAAGAAGTGGGCGAAGCGCTTAAGGAATCAGGAATTCCAAGAGAGGAAATATTCCTTACAACAAAGGTATGGATTGAGCATTATGGATATGAAGCTGCAAAGACATCTGTAATGGAATCAATGAGAAAGCTTCAGACAGAATATCTTGATCTGGTTTTACTCCATCAGCCATTTGGCGATGCTTATGGTGCATGGAGCGCATTGGAAGATTTATATGAAGAAGGAAAGATCAGAGCAATCGGAATTTCTAACTTCTATGTAGACCGTATGGTAGAATTTGCGAGCTTCAACCGCATCAAACCTATGGTTACACAGATGGAGACACATATCTTTAATCAGCAGAAGCAGCTTAAGGAATATGCAGATAAGTATGGTATTCAGCTTGAAGCATGGGCACCTTTTGGAGAAGGACGTAAAGGAACCTTCGACAATGAAACAGTAAAAGTAATTGCCGATGCACATGGCAAGACAACTGCACAGGTTATGCTCCGCTGGGCAATTCAGAGAGGTGTTGTAGTTATTCCAAAATCTACTCACTATGAGAGAATGGTGGAGAACTTCAATGTATTTGATTTTGTCCTTAGTGATGAGGAAATGAATACGATTTCTGAGCTTGATACTAAGACATCATCCTTCTTCTCACATCAGGATCCTGCAATGGTTGAGTGGTTCGTAAAGATGGTAGAAGAACGTAAGAAGAATAATCGCAGCGAAAACGAAAAGAAAAACTGGTAGGAGCAGAGAACTATGGAAAAAAACAATTTCTTTGCGGAAATAAAAGGAAATTTTGGATTTGGTTGCATGAGACTTCCAATGGTAAATGGCGAAGTGGATCAGGCGCAGATGAAAGAGATGGTTGATTATTTTATATCGAATGGATTCAACTATTTTGATACAGCACATGGATATCTTGGAGGAAAGAGTGAGCTTGCACTTAAAGAGTGTCTTGTAAAAAGATATCCAAGAGACAGCTATATTTTAACCAATAAGCTTTCTACACACTTTTTCACCAAAGAAGAAGAGATTATGCCGCTTTTTTATGCACAGTTGGAAGCCTGTGGGGTAGAGTATTTTGACTACTATCTTATGCATGCACAGGATGGTGCAATCTTTGAAAAGTACAAGAAGTGTCATGCTTATGAAACCGGACTTAAGTTAAAAGAATCGGGAAAGATTAAGCACTTTGGAATTTCTTTCCATGATAAAGCGGATGTTCTTGATCGAATTTTGACAGAGTATCCAGAGATTGAAATTATACAGATTCAGTTTAATTACGTAGATTACAATGATATTTCTGTAGAAAGTAAAAAGGTTTATGAGGCTTGCGAAAAGCATAATAAGCCAGTAATCGTAATGGAGCCCGTAAAGGGCGGAAGCCTTGTGAACCTTCCATCAGAAGCAACAAAGATTTTTGGGGATTTACAGCACGGGTTTGAAAAGAAACTCAGCAATGCTAGCTATGCCCTTCGATTCGCAGCAAGCTTTCCTAATATGTGTATGGTGTTATCCGGAATGAGCAACATGGAGCAGATGGAAGATAATGTCAGTGTTATGAAGGAATTTACGCCACTTTCTGAAAAAGAACTTGAGGCGGTATGGAAGGTATGCGATATTTTCCATTCTATGAACATGATTCCGTGTACCGGCTGTCATTATTGCGTACTTGATAATGACTGTCCTAAGAAGATTCAGATTCCGGAGTTGTTTGCCTGTTATAATGAAAAGACAACCTTCCAGGACTGGAACCAGGATTATTACTATAACAACATATTGACAAGAGATCATGGCAAAGCATCTGACTGTATCAAGTGTGGAAAGTGTGAGAATATATGTCCACAGCATCTTGAAATCAGAAAGCTGTTAGAGGGTGTGGCAGCAACTTTTGGAGCATAACTATGAGTGATAGAGATCAAATCGAGAAGCTTTATCATGATATGTATGCAGCTATGATCGAAAAGGATAGACAGGGACTAGAGTTCATTCATCATGATAAATTTGTTCTTGTTCATATGACTGGGATGCAACAGAAAAAACAAGAATATGTTAAAGCGATAATGAATGGAACGCTCAACTATTTTGAGGAACAAACGGCAGATATAGATATTGAGATTATGAATGATAAAGCTGTTATGACAGGAAAATCTGTAGTTCAGGCTGCAGTGTTTGGTGGCGGACGGAATTCATGGAAACTTAAATTAAAAATGAATCTTGAGAAGATTAATGAGGATTGGAAGCTGGTAAAAGCACAGGCATCCACATGGTAGATTAAATATGATTTGGTAGTGTCAAGTAGTCTATGAAAAAATGAGTCGAAAAAATAAGGCTCAATGA
>CAMQZX010000138.1 GCA_947039785.1 uncultured Lachnospiraceae bacterium
GATGCAGCGTAGTCTCGTGGGCTCGGAGATGTGTATAAGAGACAGGTATAATTAAAGTGTTTATGTAGAAATTTGTCGATAACTTTTGCAAAAACAAAGGAAAAATGTATTGATTTTTCTAAGGAAAAAAGGGTAAAATTGTAGTAAATTCAGGAACAAACGAAAGGAGAATTTCACTATGAAAGAATTTACTATGAGCGACTTAAATACAAACAATTTAAATACGAAAGATTTTAATGGTAGTGAATTTGATGGAAGAAAGTTATCGAAAAACAGCCAGGAATTTAAAACGATGATTTATAATTTGATGAATGGACTGTGGGAGGATGAGCTTTATCCGGTGGAGGAAAGCAAGTTGGTTCGCAATGAATTTCTGGGAGGAGAGATGAGTCAGTGGTCTGAAGACCTTTATGAGGCAAAAGATAGAATTTACGATAAATTGGGTGTCAACGATGATCCGGATATTGAAAAGATGCTGGACCGTTTTGAGAAGATTACAGAGCAGCTTTGCTATAAGATGTATGATTACGGTGCTCTTTTCATGGACAAAACAGGCACAACAAATTAAGAGAAACAGCCGACATTGATAGATGCCGACCATCTTGAGAGGGAAAGGAATTTCAGGATGGCCGGTATTTTTTGGCGTTGTCGGCATCAAAATATCTGGCGAGCAGGGTGTGTAAACAGGAACAAACAAAGTATGTTTGTTCCTGGCATAATCTTTTCAGTAGTAGAAATACAGGGGATATGCTATAATTCTCCTATACCATATTGTGTCAGGTACACACAGAAGAGGAATGGCGAAAGGAAGGTTCATATGAAAGGATATCAGTTAAAGATTACGATCAAGGGCAGTAAGCCGGCTATATGGAGGAGGGTTATTGTTCCGGAGAAAATAACGTTTGCAGATTTGGATCATATTATAGAGTGTATTTTCGGATGGACCCATAGTCATTTATATGAATTTCAGGTTAAAGAAGAAGAGATTAGCTTTATGCCGGATCCAGAGTATGATCAGGAGGATGCAGAGAGTGAGCTCATTGATGTGTGGATGGGAGATGGGCGAAAGCTTCTGTATATATATGATTTTGGAGACTGGTGGGAGCATACAGTATTGGTGGAGAAAACAATAGATTATGACAGCCGCAGTGCTAAAGTCATAAAGTCCAAGGGCCCCTATATGGTGGAGGACTGCGGAGGACTCTGGGGTTTTGAGAGGGGAGAAGCAGAGCCCTTTGATATTGACAAAGCCAATAATGAGTTGGAGAAAATCCGGTTTCCCAAAAGGAGAAACAGAAAGAAAAGTTCTGTGGAAGAATCAGATTTTCCTTTTGGAGGAGAGTATCCGGAGAGAGTCAGACAGGAGCTGGATGAATCTAACCTGGATGAATCTTTCGCAGAGATGGCACGTAAATTTATGGAATCCATAC
Organism: uncultured Lachnospiraceae bacterium; assembly: GCA_947039785.1. Classification (GTDB taxonomy): domain Bacteria; phylum Bacillota; class Clostridia; order Lachnospirales; family Lachnospiraceae; genus JALFVM01. The sequence goes on from CAMQZX010000138.1 coordinate 1,431, forward strand.
AGGATTTGCTTCCACAGGAGGAAAAATATATAGGACACAAATATTCTCCGGTGACGATTACTATGATGGAAGTGTTGGAGAGCTATTCCAAAGATGATTTGAAAAATATTGCCAGGGCCCATGGATTTACAAGATACAGCAGCTTTAAGAAAAAGGAGCTGGCCGAGTGGCTGAAAAATCATCTTCTGGATTCTATCTATTTGAAGCACATGTTGGAGCAGATTACGCAGGAAGAGCTGGATGTTTTTGAGGAGGCAATGGAACAAAACGGCATTGGTGTCAGCTCAGAACTGATTGGTCATTCTTTATTTTTAAGCAGCTATGGTGCTTATAATGAAATGGAAGTTTTGTGGATTCCGGTGGATGTGGCAGAGGCATATAAAAAGGTCTGTACCCCTCAACTGAAGCGGAAGATGAACAGGAAGTTTCATCTTCTTACATACTGCAGGGGAGGGATTTATCTTTATGGAATTCTTCCGTTGGAACAATTAGTAAAGATTTATAATCATTATGAGGAAGATGAGATTGAAAGGGAAGAGGCAGAAGTCTATATCCATCAGTTTATGGAGAATGGTGAAGATTTTGTGTTTGTAGATGACCTGATTGTGGATGAAGAGCTGATGGATGATAATATTTATCAAATCATATTGACCACTCAGGGGGACAAGCCTTTTTATATGCCGAAAGATAAGGAAGAATTTCTGGATTATGGAAAGCTCTTCTGTCAGGAGCCGGATGAGTATGCCCGGGAATTTTTTGATTTTATGATGAATAAATATAAAATCAGTGAAGTGACCGCTCATATGGCTTTTTATGATATACAGGAGATTTTCCGCTCCAATGGAAATATCGAAGATGCCATGGATATTTTGGACCATTATTTAAATTGGGAAGATGTAAAAATTACTGGTCAGAAGCAAAAAAAGATGGTAGCCAAGTATCTGAAGAAAATAGAAATTCATACCAGACTGGTTCGCCACAGAGGATATACGGAAGAGGAATACCGGAACCTGCAGGGAGAAAAGTGGTCACAGCCTGTAAGATCAGTGAGGGACTCGATCAATAAGATTATAGAGTTTCCCGGACCCAGAAAGGTTTACCCAAATGATCCCTGTCCTTGCGGCAGCGGCAAGAAATACAAGTATTGCTGCGGCAAAAAGCAATAAATGAGAAATTTTTGAGATTTACAATAGAAAGAGAGTTTCAACATGACAAAAGAAGAATTAGCGTTGGAGATTATTGAACGATTGAAAAAGGAGTATCCGGATGCAGGATGTACTCTGGATTATGATCAGGCGTGGAAATTGCTGGTAAGTGTCCGTCTGGCGGCACAGTGCACCGATGCCAGAGTAAATGTGGTGGTGGAAGATTTATACGCCCAATATCCCGATGTGGACGCACTGGCTGAGGCAGATGTGGAAGACATTGAACGGATTGTAAGGCCCTGTGGCTTGGGAAAAAGTAAGGCCAGAGATATCAGTGCCTGCATGAAGGCGTTGAAAGAAGAGTATGATGGCAAGATTCCAAGAGATTTTAAAGCCCTTTTGAAATTGCCCGGTGTGGGAAGAAAGAGTGCCAATCTGATTATGGGCGATGTATTTGGAGAGCCAGCCATCGTCACCGATACCCATTGTATTCGTCTTGTAAACCGTATGGGGTTGGTGGATGGAATCAAAGAACCAAAAAAGGTGGAGATGGAGCTTTGGAAAATCATTCCTCCCCAGGAGGGAAGTGATTTCTGCCATCGTCTGGTTTACCATGGAAGAGATATCTGCTCTGCCAGAACGAAGCCCCGCTGTGAGGAATGTTGTCTGAAGGATATTTGTGCCAGAAATGGAGTGGAAGAGTTTCATGCTGCCATGAAGAGAAGCACCAATGGCGCTGGGAAAGGTGACACATTGTCTGAAAGCCAGATTAAATATAGAAGGATGGTGTAAAATGCGTTTGGAAAAAGTACAGGCATGGTTCAAAGAGAGGGATTATCCCTATACTTATACGGAAGAAGACGGACTGGGAAGTCTTGATTTTGAGTATCGTGGTTTGACTTATCATATTTGGGAATATCCAGATGAGGATGGCGCTCCCTGGGGCGTGGAGACGAATCTGTTTCATGCCGGGAGAAGCGAAGATATAGAAGGCGATTACGAGAAAATATTGATTGAGGAGCTAGACGCTGACTTCAAATAATAATAAAATCAGTGATGGAGGAACGATTATTATGAAGAAACAATGGTGGCATGATAAAGTTGCCTATCAGATATATCCCAAAAGCTTTTACGATTCCAACGGAGATGGAATTGGGGATTTGCAGGGAATTATACAGAAGCTGGATTATCTGAAAGAGCTGGGAGCGGATATTTTGTGGCTGTCTCCCATTTATCGCTCACCTCTGGCAGATCAGGGATACGATATTTCCGATTACTACGATATAGATCCCAGATTTGGAACTATGGAAGATATGGAGGAACTGATTCAAAAGGCAAAAGACAGAGATATGTATATTCTCATGGATCTGGTGGTTAATCACTGTTCTGATGAACATGAGTGGTTTCAGAAGGCCATGGAAGATCCGGATGGAGAGTATGGCAATTTCTTTTATCTGGAAGATAAGAAAGACGGAAAGCTTCCCACCAACTGGAGATCTTACTTCGGCGGTCCTGTCTGGGATGAACTGCCGGGAACAGACAAATATTATATGCATGTTTTTCACAAGAAGCAGCCGGATTTGAACTGGGAGAATCCCCGCCTTCGCCAGGAGGTATATAAAAATATCAACTGGTGGCTGGATAAGGGACTTGGAGGATTTCGAATTGATGCCATTATTAACATCAAGAAAGCACTGCCGCTGAAGGATTATCCAGTGGACAGAAATGACGGTCTGAGTGATATCTCCTATATGCTTAAAGATGCTCAGGGCATTGGAGAGTTCTTAAGAGAGATGAAGGAGGAAACCTTTGACAAATATGGAGCTTTTTCTGTGGGCGAGGTCTTCAATGAAAAGGAAGATGAACTGAAAAACTTCATGGGAGAGGACGGATATTTCTCCAGTATTTTTGATTTTAACAAGGAAATCTGGGGAAGCAGCGATAAGGGGTGGTATGACAGAAAGGCCATTACTCCTGAGGCTTTTAAGGAGTGTACATTTGAAAGTCAGCAGAAGGGAGAGGGCGTTGGATTTTATTCCAACATTCTTGAAAATCACGATGAACCAAGAGGCGTCAGCCGATATATTCCCGAGGGAGATGTGAATGAAGCCAGTAAGAAGATGATTGCTACGCTCTATTTTCTGTTGAAGGGCCTGCCCTTTATTTATCAAGGGCAGGAAATCGGAATGGAAAATATGATATTTGAGTCCATTGAGCAGGTAGATGATATTTCTACGCTGGATGAATATAAAGTGACCATGGAAGCAGGATTTACGTCGGAGGAAGCTTTGCAGGTGGTAAGCCGTTACAGCCGTGACAATGCCCGAACTCCCATGCAGTGGGATGAGAGCGCTCATGCTGGCTTTACAACAGGAACACCGTGGCTACAGGTAAATCCCAACTATACATCCATCAATGTCAGAGAGCAGTTAGACAGAGAAGATTCGCTGTTTCATCATTATCAGGCTCTGGCGCGGCTTCGAAAGAGTCCGGAATATAAAGAGACGCTGGTATACGGAACCACGATTCCTTATCTAAGAGAGCATAAGAATCTGATGGCATATTATCGAAAGGGAGCGAAGACCCTGCTGATTCTGGGAAATTATCAGAGGGAATCTCAGAGGGTGCCTCTGGAGTGGAATCAGGTGAAGATGCTTCTTAACAATTATTCTGAGCTTTGCAAAAAAGATAAAGAGATTATTCTGGAAGGATACCAGGCGGTGGTTTTGGAATGTCTGTGTTGATACTTTGATGGAAATGAGATATCATAAAATTTGATGGAAGTGGTGCTTCGGCACCACTTCTGTTTCAGGAGAAAACGATGTTATATATAATACCTGATTATTATAAGGAATTTCAATGCATTGCGGGAGATTGCGAGGACACCTGCTGTGCCGGATGGCAGATTGTAGTGGATGAGAAATCCCTGGGAAGATACCGGAAGGTTCGGGGATCATTCCGCAGACGAATGCTGAAATCCGTGAACTGGAGACATAAAACCTTCCGTCAGAATGAAGACAGACGCTGTGCCTTTTTAAATGACAACAATCTATGTGACTTGTACTCTGATCTTGGGCGGGAGAGTCTGTGTCGAACCTGTCGCCTTTATCCTCGCCATATAGAGGAATTCGAAGGTGTCCGGGAGATTACTCTGTCGGTATCTTGCCCGGAGGCAGCAAGGATTCTTATGAATCGAATGGAGCCAGTGACATTTTTGACCGTGGAGCGGGAAGGGGAGGAGGAATATCCGGATTTTGACCCTTTCCTTTACTCTAAGCTGCTGGACGCAAGAGAAGTGCTCATTCAGATCTTACAGAACCGGGATTTGCCGCTGAAAGTGAGGACGGGACTTCTCTATGGAATCGGACGGGATATGCAGCGAAGAATCAATCATCAGGAGCTGTTTTCCTGTGATGAAGTTCTGGAAAAATACAAAAAGCCTGAAGCCACAGAATTTGTCTTCGGAAAACTGGCACAAAATAAGAACAAATATGAAGAGCAGTATCATTTTTCCAGGGAGATGTTTGGCAAACTCTATGAATTGGAGATTCTGAAGGAAGACTGGTATGTGCAGCTACGGGAGACGGAGCTGAGATTGTATGCCAGAGAGACTCCGGAAGAATATGCAGAAATGACCAAGGAATTTCAGATGTGGATGGCTGAGAGCGAACTGCCCTGGGAGATTCAGAAGGAGCAGCTTCTGGTTTACTTTATCTTCACATATTTTTGCGGAGCCGTCTATGACGGACAGATTTTGTCTAAGGTTCAGATGGCTATCCTTAGTGTACAGCTTTTAGAGGAAATGGTGAAGGCCTGCTGGCTTCGCAATGAGAGAATATTGGTGATGGAGGATATCATTGATTTGGTATACCGTTACTCCAGAGAAGTGGAGCACTCGGATATAAATCTTCGGAGAATGGAGAAATTGATGCCTCACTATCACAAGCTGTATGACTGAAGAATGAACCGATAAGGAGTTGATGGAACATGGAATTGTTGGATGTTGTGGATGAACATGGAGTTCCCACCGGAGAGACTGTAGAGCGGGAAATTGCCCACAGACAGGGAATTCGTCACAGAACAGCCCATGTGTGGATTTTGCGGGAAGGAGAGTCCGGCACAGAGGTGCTTTTGCAGAAACGAAGTGCCAACAAGGATTCCCATCCGGGATGTTATGATATTTCCAGTGCCGGCCATATCCCAGCGGGGGTAGATTATCTTCCTTCGGCCATCCGTGAACTGCAGGAAGAATTGGGGCTGTCAGTTTGCCAGGACGAGCTGCATTATTGCGGACAAAGAATTATCCACTGGAAGGATGAGTTTTATGGGAAGTCTTTTGTGGATAACCAGGTCAGTAACATCTATTGCCTGTGGAGAAATGTGAGTTCTGAAGAGTTGACACTTCAGGAGTCTGAGGTGGAATCGGTGCTTTGGATGAACCTGCAGCAGTGTAAGGAGCTGGTGGCATCCGGGGAACTGAAAAGCTGCATTTTTCTGGAGGAATTGAACATGCTTCCCTGTGAGAAAAACAGGAAAAGTGATTGGTAATCTATAGGTTTTGATGTTAAAGCAATATTTTGGGTACGACCAATTCCGGGAAGGGCAGACAGATCTCATCGAAGCAGTATTAAACGGCAGAGATGTGCTGGGAATTCATGCCGCTTTTTTGCACAGCTCCCTCACTGTAGGGCAGGATTTTGTCCCAGTTATTTAAAGATTCTGGATTTTCTGGGGAAATTCATGGTTAAGTTAGAGAAATATGGAGATCGATTTCTTCGTGAAATGAAAGGTTAGCAAATAGGACGTGTTATTTTAGTGCATCAAATGATTAGGAGGATTGTATTATGAAACTGGTAGAAGAATTATTTAAATTTATTGAGTCCAGCCCCAGTTGCTATCATGCAGTGGAGAATATGCGGCAGGAGCTGAATGCGCAAGGCTATGAACAGTTGCTGGAGGGCAATGCCTGGGAGCTGAAGGTGGGCGGAAAATATTATGTAATCCGAAATGGTTCTTCCATTCTGGCATTTCGTATTCCAAGGGCAGATTTTACAGGCTTTCAGATTATGGCCAGCCACAGTGATTCTCCATGCTTTAAGATTAAGGAAAATCCGGAGATGGAGGCGGAAGGTCATTATGTGAAATTGAATGTGGAAAAGTACGGAGGAATGCTCTGTGCTCCATGGTTTGACCGTCCTTTGTCTGTGGCCGGACGGGTGATTGTCCGGGAAGGGGATAAAATTGTGATGAAGCTTGTAAATGTGGATCGGGATTTTGTAATGATTCCCAATCTTGCCATTCACATGAATCGGGAAGTCAATGATGGTGTGAAATACAATGCTCAGAAAGATATGCTGCCCCTTTTCGGAGATGAGACCTCAAAGGGAACCTTTATGGAACAGATTGCCCAGGCAGCCAAAGTAGCAAGAGAAGACATTCTGGGAAACGATCTGTTCCTCTATAATCGTATGAAAGGAAGTATTTGGGGAGCAAATCAGGAGTTTATTTCCATTGGAAAATTGGACGATCTTCAGTGCGCTTTTTCTTCCCTGAAAGGATTTTTGGCGGCGAAAGATGGTGACAGTATTCCGGTTCACTGTGTCTTTGACAACGAAGAGGTGGGAAGCTCCACAAAGCAGGGAGCAGCTTCCACATTCCTTTTGGATACGCTGGTGCGTATCAACGAGTGTCTCGGAAGAACCATGTCTCAGTATCGTCAGGCACTGGCATCCAGTTTCATGCTGTCTGCAGATAATGCCCATGGGGTTCATCCCAATTATGGAGAGAAAGCCTGCCCTACCAATCGTCCTTATCCAAACGGTGGAGTGGTGCTCAAATACAGCGGTAATCAGAAATATACAACCGATGGAGTGGCAACAGCGCTGTTTAGGGAAATTTGTAAGAGAGCAGGGGTGCCGGTTCAGGTATATCTGAATCGTTCTGATGTACTGGGTGGTTCCACTTTGGGAAATTTATCAGGAACCCAGGTGGCATTAAACACAGTAGATGTGGGTCTGGCACAGCTGGCTATGCATTCTCCTTATGAAACTGCAGGTGTAAAAGACACGGAATATCTGGTTCGGGCAGCAGCGGAATTCTTTGGAGTTTCTGTGCGGGAAGACGGATATGGAAGCTACTCGATTGATTAAAGGAGATAAATAGTTTTTATGCAGTTTACGCAAAAGAAACAATATCTGCTGGCAGGAATTTCTGTCTGTCTTTGGGGTACGCTGGCGGCAGTCAATAAGATTCTGGTAAATGAATTGGCAGTGAATACGGTGCTGTTTTATACATCATTCATCGCTGCATTGTCCCTGTTGATGTTTAATCTGCGTTCTAAAGGCAGAGCGTTGGTAAGAAGCTATGGGGTGTGTGATTATGTGAGAATGACTCTTTTTGGAGTTTTGGGCTTTTTCTGTTACAACTACTTTTACTGCGTGGGACTGACCTATTTGTCCTCCCAGGAAGCCTGTATCGTCAACTACATGTGGCCCATACTGACAGTAATCATGTGCTGTATTATTCTGAAAGAGAGATTTACCATGAGGAAATTACTGGCAGCGGCGCTTTCTGTAATTGGCATGGCAGTGATTGTGACCCAGGGAGATATTAAAAATATAGAGTTGGGAAATATGAAAGGGATATTGGCCTGTCTGTTTGCAGCCTTTTGCTATTCCATATTTTCAGCTTTGAACAAGAAAGAGCAGTACGATCAGGCTATTATGTTGAATGTGGCTTATCTGGTGACAGCGGTGATTTCGGGTATGATGAGTGTTGTATCCGGAGAATTTACAGTAATAGGCGGGAATCAGATTTATGGTTTTCTATGGTCTGGCGTGGTGGTCAGTGCGCTGGCGTATTTGCTGTGGGGAATTGCCATCAACAGCGGAAACACGGCGAAAATTGCTATCCTTGCCTATCTGTGTCCGTTTCTGAGCCTGGTGTTCGGATATTTTCTGCTGGGGGAGAGAATCAGCCTGTATTCCTTCGGCGGACTGGTGTTGATCATCGGTGGAGTACTAATACAGATTGGAGAAAAGGAAGCTTTGCAGGCGTGATGATGTGATTTTGGATAGGGAAGATTGGAAATAAGAAAAGACCGCAGCAGGAAGAGAAGAAATTCCCAGTTCTGCCGCGGTCTTTTCTGGAGTGTATTTAAAAATTGCTTTTATACACAGTGGCTTGATATGAATTAAACAATAATAGGAGTTATGACATTAGGAAAATAGTTTATGTTTCAGGAGTCTGATTAATAAGTAAAAAGCTGAGACCAGTAATTAGTACCGGCTGCATTCTGGTAATAGCCAACGCCTAACTTTGTAAAGCTGGCATTTAAAATATTCGCTCTGTGCCCGGGGCTGTTCATCCAGCCTTCCATGACTTCCTCGGGACTGCGCTGCCCCCAGGCAATATTCTCCCCGGCTCCGCGGTAGGAAATTCCCTGCTGAGATAATACGCTACTGAAAGAACTACCGTCTGGTCGAGTATGGGAGAAAGAAGTTTCAATTTCCTTAGCACGAATCTGAGCTGCAGATTGCAGAGTTGCGTCTGCTGTTACCGGAGAAAGTCCAGCCTTGGATCTCTCCTGATTCACCAGATTCACTACCTGCTGAATGAACTCGGCGTTGCTCGGCATGTTGTCTGGCTGCTGAGAAGAATCCGGTGTATCTGGAGCCTCTGGCTGTTGAGGAGAATCTGGTACCTCAGGAGTCTCTGGCTGCTGAGGAGAATCCGATGTATCTGGTATCTCCGGCACTGCTGGTGTTTCAGGAGTTTCCGGGTTTGTTGGAGACTGTAGATTGTTCCAGATATCACAGTCTGACAGGTCAACGGAAATTCCCAATTCCTGTAATTTTGCCTGAAGCTGCTCTATACTGGAACCGCTGATAACAGTTCCCTGGCTGGTCAGAATCTGACAAGTGCTGCTGGAAGCTGCCTGTGCCATAGACGGTGTCAACGTCATAACGGCAGCCATGGCACAGACTGCCAATGCTAACTTATGTTTCATAGTGAATACCTCCTGTCTTTAAGTGTTAATGAAATGTTATAAATATTACAGAAATATTACGAAATCTATACTAACAC
>CAMQZX010000139.1 GCA_947039785.1 uncultured Lachnospiraceae bacterium
GGCAGCGTAGTCTCGGGGGCTCGGAGATGTGTATAAGAGACAGCTTGGATACCACTGTGCACACACCTTTAAAATGAATCGGACGTGTCTTACCGCACAGGTTTTCGGAAAGTGTGTGGATGCTTACATAAGCACAGGGATCGTCGTACATGTCTTCCGGATCCGGATGAAAGATCAAATCTGCTCCCAGGCTTTGGCACAGCTGGCTGTCACGTTCAAAATCTCTTGGATAAGCCTCCAGATCTTCTCCCGGTCCAAACTGCGTTGGGTTCACAAATACGGATACCGCCACAATGTCGTTCTCCTCCCGGCACTTTTTAATCAGACTGGCATGTCCTTCATGGAGATATCCCATGGTGGGTACCAGACCTACAGTTTTTCCCTCCCTTTTCCATGCTTTAATCTGTTGTCTTGTTTCTGATACAGTTTTTGTCACCTGCATTTTGGGTTCCTCTCTTCTTACAAATTTGAAGATAGCCTCGTTTCTGATTCTCTGTCATAATAAGTTTTTCTTCGAATCTGCCGCGTGACTGCCTGTCTAAAGACTGATTCTTGGTCGGAATATTTAAGGTCAGCCCGTCAGCACAGCTGTTTACATATCTTTTAAAAGACCATGTTTTTCATAATTGGTTTTCCGGCTGATATGATTTTTCTCATCTACGAAGATTACTGTCGGCCTGTGCTCTTTGGCCTCCTTTCCGTCGTAATTTCCATACGCCATGATAATAATCTTATCACCCACGCTGACGCATCTGGCAGCCGCTCCGTTTAAACAGATCATTCCGCTTCCCGGCTCCCCGCTGATGGTGTAGGTCTCAAATCGGCTTCCATTGTTGATATCCACAATCTGAACCTTCTCGTATTCCAGAATGCCTGCTGCATCAAGCAGCTCCTCATCCACGGTAATACTGCCTACATAATCCAGTTCTGCCTGTGTCACCGTAGCACGGTGAATCTTTCCTTTCAGCATTTCTACTGTCATTTCACAATCATCTCCTCATAAAACAGGTTGTTTTCCCATTAAAAAAGCATCCCAGGGCAAATTGACCCTGAAGATGCACAAACAGCACAACAATAACCATCCAGCCACTCTGCCGGACAATTACATAAATGTTCTCCATGTTTCTTCTCCGAGTCTTATTTTTCTCAAATATAAGCCCTTTTCAAAACATAATTCTTATTAATTTTTACGCAATCAATTTTCTAAATCACACATCGAATCAGATAGAGTATAGTTTTCATAAAATACTATCTCCACGTGCATTATAACAAATATGGAAATTCATTACAACCATGCGTGTGCAGATTGTCTGTATCTAATTGAGAACAATTTAACAATCCTTTTTGCGATGGACAAAATAAGCAGTCAAAAAAACAGAGGATGTGCATTTTATTGCGGCATCCCCTGTTTCAAAAGTGGATAGTGGTATTTTTAACTGAGCAATTTATGATAATCTCTGTTTATTTATTTTCGTTGCGAGCCTGAAGTGCCATTTTTGCCTGCAGATTTCTCTGGAACTGGTCGATGACTACGGCGAAGATGATAACCAGACCTTTAATGACCATCTGCCAGAATTCAGATACGCCGCACATGATCATACCATCGTTAATCACACCGATTACGAAGGCACCTACGATTGTTCCGCCGATGGTTCCCACACCACCGGCCATAGAAGTTCCGCCAAGAACTGCCGCTGCGATGGCATTCATTTCCCAGGATTCGCCTGTCGCCGGGTGGGAGGCCGCCAATTGGGAAGAAGAAATGATACCTACTACTGCGGAGCAGACACCAGAGATCATATATACAAGAATCTTCACTTTGTTTACCTTGACACCAGACAATTTCGCTGCTTTCTCATTGCCTCCAATGGCAAATACATGCCATCCAAACGCAGTTTTCTTTAACAGGATTGAGAACAATACTGCCAAAACCACCAGAATGATCAGACCGACCGGGATTCCTGCCACATTGGAACCGAAAAAGCTCCAGCCCTGATTTCCAAGCGCCTCATAGCCCTTCAGATCGGAGTAAGTTGCTCCCTTAGAATGGATGTTTGCAAATCCTCTCGCCACATACATAATACCCAAAGTAGCGATAAAAGGTGCCACATTAAATCTTGTGATGATCAGACCATTGGCCAAACCAATCACTGCTCCCAAAGCAATGGTGATCAGAACTACCAGAGGAATGCTAAAATAAATCGTCACGCCGAACATATTCAAGGTAAGGCCATTTTGAATCAGCCCTCCGGCTACCATTCCGCCAAGACCTACAATGGCTCCAACGGACAGGTCGATTCCCCCTGTGATGATAACGTAAGTCATACCAATTGCCAGAATTCCGTACAACGCCACATGTTTACCGATCAACAGCATCGTGTTCATACTCAGAAAATTGTCCGCAACCACACTAAAAAAAATCAGCAATACTACTAATACGATTAATGTTCTACCCTTTAGCAGGGTCATTGCCAACGTATTGTTGGAACTGTTATTTGCACTCATTTTCAAATCTCCTTCTCTCGATTAATGACCGTGATGGCCTTTGTAAGACGCCAGTACCAGGGTTTCCTCCTGAATCTCATCTCCTTTGAGTTCTCCTGTCTTTAAACCATTTGAAAGGACGATGACTCTGTCTGCAATGGAGATGATTTCCTTCAGCTCTGAGGAAATAACAATGATCGACAATCCCTGTTCTGCATATTGATTGATAATATCAAAAACCTCTGTCTTGGCGCCAATGTCAATTCCACGGCTGGGTTCATCCATCAACAGGATTTTCGGATTTGTCAAAAGGCCTTTTCCAATAACTACCTTCTGCTGGTTTCCTCCGGAAAGAGACAGAATCGGCAGGCGTTTATCCGCTACTTTAATATGTATATCCTTAATCTGAGATTCTACCTTTTCATTTTCAAGTTCAAAATCCACAAAGCCGCCCTTGGTATAATTCTTCATAGCCGACAGGGAACAGTTTCTACCGATATCCATACTCTGAATAAGACCTTCCCGCTGTCTGTCTTCCGGAACTAAAGCAAAACCTTTGTCAATCTGTCCTGAAATGGATTTGATATCCATCTTCTCATCGCCAAAGAATATATCTCCTGTGTGCTCCGGGCGAAGTCCCATAATACATTCAAACACCTCTGTACGTCCTGCTCCCATCAGACCATAGATACCCAGGATTTCTCCCTTCTTCAAATCAAAGCTGACCTTATTCAAAAGGTAACCTCCGCCGCTTTTGGGAAGAGTCAGATCCTTTACCTCCAATACCTTCTCCTGCTTGTCCCAATCAATGGCACGATCCTTCTTTGGATAAGATTTACCCTCTCCTGTCATCTGTTTGACGATCCACGGAACATCGATGTCCTTTACCTCTGCATCTGCCACATACTTTCCATCCCGCAAAATCGTCACATGGTCGCCAATCTGCATGATTTCTTCCAGACGGTGGGATATGTATACGATAGAAATTCCCTGGGCAGTCAGCTCCCGCATAATCTTAAACAGAACCTGAACCTCCTGCTCTGACAGAGAGGAAGTCGGCTCATCCATGATCAAGATCTTCAAGTCATCCTCTACCAGATTGCGGGCAATCTCGATCATCTGCTGCTGTCCTACACGAAGCTCTCCCACCAGAGTATCTACGGGAATGGGATGCTCCAGCCTTTCCAGAACCTTTGCTGCCTGCTCTTTGTGGTAGCTGTTATCCATTCCCATTCCTTTCTTCCTCTCTCTTGCCATAAATATATTCTGATATACAGGAAGATTTGGAAACAGATTTAATTCCTGATGAATGATACCAATGCCATGCTTCCGGGCTTCTGAGGTGTTTTTAAAATGTACCTCCTCATCGCCCATATAGAGCTTTCCTTCGCTTGGCTGCTCAATTCCCGCTATCATTTTCATCAAAGTAGATTTTCCGGCACCATTTTCTCCAATCAGAACGTTCACCTTGCCTGTCAGCAAATCAAAATCTACATTGTCCAGCGCTTTGGTACCAGGATAAATCTTACTTACACCTTCTGCGTGAAAGCATACGCCTTCTCTGCACATACTTGCCATACCTATCGCCTCCTTGTATTATTTGATTGTCAAACTGACTGGTGTGATTAACAATTCATCATTTCCTTCAGCAGTAAACGTTCCCATAAATTCAATATTTTTGCCTGAAAGGCTAGAAGGATCTGCCGCCTGCACCACATTAGCATCAATCAGAGAATGTATTTCCTGTGAAATTGCTCCCCACTCCTCCTGATTCGTAAAATCACCGAAATCGATAATATCCAAAGAATCACGTGTAGAAGACCCCTTATAAATGGAGCCAATCTGCATCTTAATGATTTCAGGTCCATCATATCCATCTAATTTCAAGGTCATATAACCAGCTTTTTTCTCCTGATTAACCTCCTGCACAACAGCAGTTCCCTTTACCGCATAGCTGATGCTGCCTGATGTTCCCATAGAATACTTTCCATACTTATCAGCCAAAGAAGCCATATCTCCATTTGCCTCTTCCAAAAATGAGGACAGTTCCACTGCTTTTCCTTCAATATCGGCTACCAGTTCCCCCCACATGGCTGACACGCTGTCGTTGGCATTGAACTCTGTCTTGCCCGTCAGTTTTCCCTCCTCACCAATTTTTACCACTTTTACGCATCCTGTCATAGCAGTCATTGCCACAGCAATTACCATAGCCAGGGCTATTACTCTCTTCTTCATGATGGTCTCCTATTCTTAATCAAATCTATTTGTCAACTAAAAAGCTTTCGCCAAGTGCATGAATAGCAATCCGATTAAAACACAGGGGCCGCAAAAGGCCCCATATGATTTACCGCAAATGTTTTATTCTGTATAAACAAATGTCTGTAATTTATCCACGTTGTCTGCTGTGATTGCAACACAGTCTACCAACTGCTTCTCAACAAGACCTGTTGTTCCTTCCTTCAGATACTGGTCTGCCTGCTCGACAGCCATCTCAGCGATCAGTGCACACTGCTGCAGGGCTGTACCGGTCATCTTGCCGTCTCTGATCAACGCAGCAGCCTCATCAGAGCCGTCTACACCGATAATCTTTATGTCTGTTCTTCCTGCTGCCACACAAGCCTCTGCAGCTCCAACAGCCATAGTATCGTTACCGCAGATAATACCTGTAATTTCCGGATTGGATTGAAGAATGGTCTCTGTCTTTTCATAACCCTCGGTCTGCTCCCAGTTTGCTGTCTGTGTAGCAACGCACTCCAACGTATCATACTGATCAATTACCTCATGGAAGGCAGAAGAACGAACGCCTGCATTTGTATCAGATTCCTTACCCAGAAGTTCTGCGTACTTTCCTTCTTCACCCATATCCTCTACCCATTTCTCAGCAATGGCTTTAGCACCCTGGTAATTATTTGCTACAATCTGGGAAATTGCCACACCTTCCTGGTTAATCTCACGGTCAATCAAAAATGTTGGAATTCCTGCCTCTGCGGCCTTCTGAACTGCCTCAATGGTGGCATCTGCGCCTGCATTGTCACAGATGATGGCAGCAGCTTTATCTGCAATGGCACTTTCAAACAGCTCCATCTGCTTTGTCGCATCGTCATCATGAGAGGAAGCCTTTACATCATATCCCAGTTCCTTCGCCTTAGCTGCTGCTGTATCGGATTCCGTCTTAAAGAATGGATTGGAATTGGACGGGGTAATAATATAAATAATATTCGAACCGCCCCCTGGTAAAACCTCTCGTTCTGCTTTGGCATCTTCGTCTAAAGCTTCCTCCTCTGTGCCGGAAGCTGTATCCTCTGCCGCTGGCTCTGATGAAGCGGAATCAGAGCCTCCACCGCATCCGGCCAATAATACTGTTGTCATAGCCATACTCAACAATACACCTAACATCTTTTTCTTCATTACTACATCCTCCTTAGCATGTTTTTATTCATATCAGGAAAAAACCTTAACAATTGCATTTTTCCATCCCTGATATTTTTGTTCCCGAACCTCCTGTACCATGGAAGGTTCAAATCTCCTTCTCTTTGCAAGAGAAAAAAGCGTATCACTGTCATAAATTCCCTGGGCAAGGCCGGCCGCATAGGCAGCTCCTATTCCGGATAATTCCTCCGAAGAAGGAATCAGTACCGGAATGCCGGCAATGTCACTTTGGAATCTCATTAAATATTCATTTTTGGTGGGACCTCCATCCACCCGAAGCTCCGAAATCTCAATCCCTGACTCCTGGCTCATCGCCTTTAATACATCTGTAATCTGATAGGCGATGCTCTCTAAAGCTGCTTTGACCACCTCTTCTTTTTTGGTGGTACGACTCATTCCGCAAAGCACTGCTCTTGCATCACTGTCCCAATAAGGGGCACCCAATCCAGAAAACGCCGGCACCAGATATGTCTGGTCCTCCGGACTGGCAATCTCAGCCAAGCTCTGAGTTTCAGCGGGAGAATTTATAATATGTAAATCCTTACACAGCCAGGTGATGACCGCTCCTGTATAATTGATGTTCCCCTCCAATACATAATTCACCTTGCCGCCGATTTTCCAAGCAAGGGAAGTCACTACATGATTACTGAAAATGGGCTTTTCTCCAATATTCATCATGATTGAAGAGCCTGTACCGTAAGTAGCCTTGATCATTCCTTTCTTCAGGCACCCTTGTCCGAATAACGCGCCATGGGAATCACCTAAGACGCCGCGTATGGGAATAGGATGATTTAAATAGCCGTCAAAATCCGTCTCTCCATAGTAGCCATCAGAATCTGTCACCTGAGCCAGACAACTCCTAGGGATTCCGAATAATCCGCACACTTCCTCGTCCCAGCTCAAGGTAGATACATTAAAAAGCTGTGTTCTGGAAGCATTGGAGTAGTCTGTCCGAAACTCTTTTCCTCTGGTCAGCTTATACACCAGCCAGCTATCAATCGTGCCGCAGCACAGTTCTCCTGCCTGGGCCATCTTTTCTGTTTTGGCTACATTTTGCAGTATCCAGGCAATTTTCGCCGCTGAAAAATAAGGAGACAACTGAAGTCCCGTATGAGAACGGACCATCTGTGCATGCCCTTCCTTCTCCAGATTTTCACAAATTGCCGCACCTCTGGCACATTGCCAGACAATAGCGTGATATACCGGCTCTCCTGTTATACGATTCCATGCCAGGGCTGTCTCTCTCTGGTTGCTGATACCCAATACTTTGATTTCGTTCTTGTCAATGTTGGCTTTATCCACCAGATTTTTTACTACTTGAACGGTATTTTCATAAATTTCCAGGGGATCGTGCTCTACCCAGCCGCTGTCATTGATAATCTGGCGATGGGGCAAGTCTGTCCGGCAGATCAGATTTCCAATCTGGTCAAACAATAGAGCCTTCGTACCCTGAGTACTCTGATCAATTCCTAATACATAATCCGGCATTAAATATTCTCCTTGATGATTTTCACAATTCCCTCAGCATTTAATCCGTAGTAATCAAATACTTCTCTTGAGGTTCCTGTAATCACAGGAGCATCCGGCAATGCCATGTTGATCACTGTTTTCGGACACTGACTTCCTACCACCTGACTTACCATGGAGCCTAAACCGCCCATCGGCGCATGTTCTTCCACCGTTACCACTAATCTGGCAGACTCTGCCGCCTTTACGATGGTGTCCTGATCCAGCGGCTTCACACAGTACATATCCACAACTGTAGCACTGATTCCTTCCTCTTTCAAAAGTTTTGCTGCATCCACAGCAGGCTTCACCATCTCGCCGCATGCAACGATAGCTACGTCGGTTCCTTCCATAACAACTGTCGCTTTGTCCATCTCAAACGGACAATATTCCTCATAATAGACATCCTCCACCGGATTTCTTCCCACACGGATGTAGGCAGGCTTTTCATCCTGAAGCAGCGCCTCCATCAGATGCTTTGTCTGGAAACGGTCACTTGGAAGATACACCCTCATATTGGGAATGGCTGACATGGCTGCGATATCCTGAGCGGAATGGTGGCTCATACCCAACGCACCGTAGCTGACGCCGCCGCTGATACCAATCAATGTTACATTAGTATTGGAATATGCACAGTCTATCTTCGCCTGCTCGTAGCTTCTGGTGGATACGAAACTGGCAGGAGATGCAGCAAATGCTTTCTTACCGCACTTTGCCAGACCTGCAGCAATGCTGACCAGATTCTGCTCGGCAATGCCTACTTCCACAAACTGTTCCGGAAACGCTTCCGCAAATGGTGCCAGTGAAGCGCTTCCTCTGGAATCACTGCACAATACCACGATATCTTTGTCCTCTTTTGCCTTATCCATTAGTACTTCGCATATAACCTGACGATTTGCAATTTTATTCATTTGCTGCGGCCTCCTTTCTAATCTGGAAATCCTTGATGATCTGTGCATATTCTTCTGCATTTGGTACTTTATGATGCCAGTTTGCTTTATTTTCCATTACCGAAGAGCCACAGCCCTTGATGGTATTTGCAATGATCACAGTGGGCTTTCCCTTTGTCTCCCTTGCCTCTTCAAAAGCTTTCTTTAATTCTGTATAATTATTTCCATCAATGGAGATCACATGCCATCCAAAGGATGAAAAACGCTGTACCAAATCATCATGTCCCATAACATCTTCCGTATTTCCGGAAATCTGAAGACGATTTCGATCTACAATGGCACACAGATTATCCAGCTTGTACTGATTGCCTGCCATGGTGCCTTCCCACACGGAACCTTCTGCCAATTCCCCATCACCCATAACGGTATATACGCGATAGTCCTTCTTATCCATTTTTCCAGCCAACGCCATTCCCACACTTACAGGAAGGCCATGCCCCAGAGAACCAGAATTCATCTCGATACCCGGCAATTTGTTGTTTGGATGCCCGATGAACTGAGAACCAAATTTTGAAAACTCCTTAATCACCTGCTCAATCGGGAAAAATCCTTTCTCCGCCAACACTGTGTAGAGAGCCTCCACAGAATGACCTTTACTCATGATAAACCGATCTCTGTCAGGGGCGTCCATATTCTCAGGGCTGATGTTCATCTGTTCAAAATACAACTCCACCAGAATGTCCATAGCACTCATGTCTCCGCCAATGTGACCGCCTTTTCCCTCAACAATCATATCCACCACGTCCTTACGCAGCTTATAGGATAATTCTTTTAAATTTCCCATTTTTACTCCTTTCTTTTTATGAAAGGTGCACCTCTCACTCTAAAGCTTTCCTCTGCACCTTTGCTTTTTGGATTAGTTCTCGCCTCTCAAATACGCTTTCACATCCTCTTCAATAGGGTCATACAAATCAGGTGCAATCCCCATATACTTACATGCCTCATACAACACCGGAACCACATTTTTATGTATTCCTACACAGTGGTGGATGTAAGGTCCTTCCACGATTTTTGCTTCCAGACGTTTGATGTTTTCCACTTCCACCCACAGATAAGTTCCCATTCCTTTTGGTCCCTCAATTCCTTTGGCATTGCCTAGAAGCAGGGAGTACTCACCGTTATCTCCATCGAATCTCACCAATGTCACATCACCGTGCTTTGCCTCGGCTGTGATGCTACCCGGATGATCAAAAGCCAGAGGATAGGTCAGTTTTGGTGTTTCCCTCGCCACGGAAATGGGCCACGGACCGCAGTGTTGCAGCAATTCTCCATTTTCCACGTCGGGATGACGGATGGTCCAATCTGCAAAGAAACTTCTCTCCTCTCCCATTCCGGCTGCCTCCACCAAAAGTGCAGTAATCGCACCGTGGATATCGGTCTCACACACAACAGGAATGCCTTCTTCATTCAAAAGAGAATTGGCTGCACAGGGCATGATTCCGATTTCTGACTGAAGCTGGTTCCAGCACTGGATAGCCGCCGCCTGGCAGCCGTATTTATCTACCAGATTTCTCATTGCCACATTCAAGGCTGCCACATTCTCAAGCTCCTCATCTGTCACCTTGATTTCCATATTGTCTCTGCAATATTCCATCACCTTAGCCACCTGAGTTTTTTCTGCTTTTGCACGTTTCATCTCATCTGTCAATTCCGGCATAGGAATCGGCGCTAACTGGATATTAAACTTTTCCAGCAGCTCGCCTTCATTACACATGGTAGTCCAGAAGTCAAATGGTCTTGTGGAAATCTGTAAGATCCGCATATTCCGAAAGGTTTTCACTACATTACAGACTGCCATAAAATCTCTCAGACCTCTCTCAAATATCGGATCGTTCAACCTGCAATTTGTCATATAAGTGAAGGGAACACGAAATCTTCTCAACACTTTACCTGTAGCAAACAAACCGCACTGAGTATCTCTCAGTCTTGTTCCATCCGGCTCTGGTCTTTCGTCCAACGGGCCCCACAGTAATACAGGTACATTTAACTCCTTGGCTAATCTGGCACACTCATACTCTGTTCCAAAATTACAGTGGGGAAGAAAAAGTCCGTCAATCTTCTCCTTCTTAAACTTTTCAGCAATCTTGTACATATCTTCGTCATTGTAGAGAAGACCTTCTTCGTTGATATCGGTAATATCCACGCTGTCTCTTATACACATCTCCGAGCCCACGAGACTACGCTGCATC
>CAMQZX010000140.1 GCA_947039785.1 uncultured Lachnospiraceae bacterium
GAATGAAACTATACTATTATGAAAAGGACTGGTGAATGTCAAAATGGAAAAAAAAGAATTACTGTATGAAGGTAAAGCCAAGAAAGTTTATGCAACAGAAGATCCCGATGTTGTAATCGTGGATTATAAAGATGATGCTACTGCATTTAATGGGGAGAAAAAGGGAACGATTGTAGGCAAAGGTGCCATCAACAACCGTATGACCAACTATGTATTTAAGCTGTTCGAGGCAGAAGGAGTACCTACACACTTAGTTGAGGAGTTAAGTGACAGAGAAACTGCAGTTAAGAAAGTAGACATCGTTCCATTGGAAGTAATCGTACGTAACGTTGCTGCCGGAAGCTTCTCCAAACGTATGGGAGTAGAGGAAGGTAAGGAGCTGCTTTGCCCAATCCTGGAGTTCAGCTACAAAAACGACGATCTGGGCGATCCATTCATCAATGACGACTATGCATTGGCCCTGGGCCTGGCAACTCAGGAGGAGATTGACACCATCAAATCTTATACAAAAAAAGTAAATGAGATTATGAAGAAATACTTCCTGAGCATTGGATTGAAGCTCATTGATTTTAAGATTGAATTTGGTCGTTACAAAGGACAGATTCTTCTGGCTGACGAAGTATCTCCGGATACCTGCAGACTGTGGGATGTTGAGACAAATGAAAAATTAGACAAAGACCGCTTCAGAAGAGATCTGGGCAATGTGGAAGAAGCTTACGATGAGGTATTCAGACGTTTGGGAATCAAATAGGAGAGCCATCAATGACGAAAATACATGAACAGTACGGTGGGGTGGACAAGTTAAAGGAAGAATGCGGCGTCTTCGGCATTTATGATTTGGATGGCCAGGATGTGGCATCTACGATTTACTACGGGTTATTTGCATTGCAGCATCGCGGTCAGGAAAGTTGCGGGATTGCCGTCAGCGATACCCAGGGACCGAAGGGAAAAGTACTTTCTCACAAGGGTATGGGGCTTGTGAACGAAGTATTTACACCTGCAGATCTGGAAAGTTTGCATGGAGACATCGGAGTGGGCCATGTGCGTTATTCTACAGCAGGAGCCAGCAGCAGAGAGAATGCACAGCCGTTGGTATTGAATTACATTAAGGGCACACTGGGCCTGGCTCACAACGGTAACCTGATTAATGCCAACGAACTGCGTCATGAATTGGAATATGGCGGAGCTATTTTTCAGACAACAATTGATTCAGAGGTAATTGCCTATCATATTGCCAGAGAGCGTGTGAAAACTCACACGGTTGAGGCGGCAGTTGCCAATGCCATGAGAAAGATTAAGGGAGCTTATTCCCTGATTGTCATGTCACCGAGAAAACTGATTGGTGCCAGAGATCCTTATGGTTTTAAGCCTCTGTGTATTGGAAAGAGAGACAATGCTTATATTCTGGCATCGGAGACCTGTGCTTTGGATACGGTAGGTGCGGAATTTGTCCGGGATGTGGAGCCGGGAGAGATCGTAACCATCACAAAGCAGGATGGAATCCAGTCGGACAAAAGTATGTGTATCTCAAGCCAGGAGCAGGGCAGATGTATTTTTGAATATATATATTTCGCAAGACCAGACAGTCACATTGACGGACAGAGTGTTTATGCATCCAGAATCCAGGCAGGACGTTTTCTGGCTATGGATTCTCCCGTGGACGCAGATTTGGTGGTCGGCGTGCCGGAATCTGGAAATGCTGCTGCCATGGGATATGCACTGGAGTCAGGAATTTCCTATGGAACTGCCTTTGTTAAGAACAGTTATGTGGGAAGAACCTTTATTAAGCCAAAGCAAAGCAGCAGAGAATCCAGTGTGCAGGTAAAGCTGAATGTGCTTCGTGAGGCTGTGGCTGGTAAACGTATCATTATGATTGACGATTCCATTGTCCGTGGAACTACCAGTGACCGGATTGTTCGGATGCTCCGTGAGGCAGGTGCCACAGAGGTGCATATGAGAGTCAGCTCGCCGCCGTTTTTATGGCCCTGCTATTTTGGAACAGATGTTCCTGCCAGGGAGCAGCTGATTGCCTACAACCGTACAGTGGATGAAATCTGTGAAATAATCGGAGCAGATTCTCTGGGGTATCTGAACCTGGAACGCCTGGAGCAGTTGGCACCGGGATTGAATATCTGTAAAGGTTGTTTTACCGGTAGATATCCTATGAAGCCGCCTACGGATGATATTCGTGGAGAATATGAGAAATAGAAAAACAGATACGAAAGGAAGAAGAGATGAGTACAGATAGATATCAGAGTCCTTTATCTGAGAGATATGCCAGCAAGGAAATGCAGTACATTTTCTCCCCTGACAAGAAGTTCAAAACCTGGAGAAAATTGTGGATCGCTCTTGCGGAGACAGAAAAAGAGTTAGGCTTAAATATTACCCAGGAGCAGATTGATGAGCTGAAAGCTCATGCAGACGATATCAATTATGATGTGGCAAAGGCCCGTGAAAAGGAAGTTCGTCACGATGTCATGTCTCACGTATATGCATACGGAGTGCAGTGTCCAAAGGCAAAGGGCATCATCCATCTTGGAGCAACCTCCTGTTATGTAGGAGATAACACAGATGTGATCATCATGACGGAGGCATTGAAGCTGGTAAAGAAAAAGCTGATCAATGTCATTGCAGAGCTGGCAGATTTTGCAGACAAATACAAAGCACAGCCAACACTGGCATTTACTCATTTTCAGCCGGCACAGCCCACAACAGTAGGTAAGAGAGCTACACTCTGGATGCAGGAGTTTATGCTGGATCTGGAGGATCTGGATTACGTGATCAGTACCATGAAGCTTTTGGGTTCCAAGGGAACTACAGGAACACAGGCAAGCTTTTTGGAGCTGTTTGACGGCGACAATGAGACTATTGACAAGATCGATCCTATGATTGCCGAGAAGATGGGCTTTAAGGAGTGCTATCCTGTATCCGGTCAGACCTATTCCCGTAAAGTGGATACAAGAGTATTGAATGTGCTGGCAGGAATCGCTGCAAGTGCCCATAAATTCTCTAATGATATCCGGCTTCTTCAGCATTTGAAGGAAGTGGAGGAACCTTTTGAGAAGAGTCAGATCGGATCTTCTGCTATGGCATATAAGAGAAACCCGATGCGCAGCGAGCGTATTGCTTCTCTGTCTCGTTACGTTATGGTAGATGCGCTGAATCCGGCCATCACCTCAGCCACCCAGTGGTTTGAGAGAACCCTGGATGATTCAGCCAACAAGCGCCTCAGCGTTCCGGAGGGATTCCTTGCCATCGATGGCATTTTGGATCTGTGCCTGAACGTGGTGGACGGTCTGGTTGTCTATCCGAAGGTAATCGAGAAGCGCCTGATGTCCGAACTGCCGTTCATGGCAACGGAAAACATCATGATGGACGCTGTAAAGGCTGGCGGAGACAGACAGGAGCTCCACGAGCGTATCCGTGAGCTTTCCATGGAGGCAGGCAGAAATGTGAAGGCAAAAGGCAAGGATAACAACCTTCTGGAGCTGATCGCAGCAGATCCGGCATTCAATCTGACACTGGAGGAACTGCAAAAGACCATGGATCCGTCCAAATATGTGGGAAGAGCACCGCTTCAGGTGGACAATTTCTTAAATCAGGTAGTTCGCCCTAAATTAGAGGAAAATAAAGAATTATTAGGTGTGAAAGCAGAAATCAACGTCTAAAACGCGTCATGATACCATAGACAGGAGGGCATGCATATGAAAATTGCCTTTATTTTGGCATTGGCTGTGATTATCATTCTTGCAGTTTGGCTTGTGGGGATGTACAATGGCTTTATTAAATTGAGAAATAAGACAGAGGAAGCATTTTCAGCTATGGATGTCTCCTTGAAGAAGCGGTATGATCTGATACCGAATTATGTGGAAGTGGTGAAAGGCTACGCTGTCCACGAAAGGGATACTCTGCAGATGGTTATTGCAGCCAGAAATAAGGCTGTGGCATCCAAAGGTGCGGAGGAAGCAATCCGCAACGACAATGCTGTGACAGGCAGCCTGAGGAGTCTTTTTGCTCTGGCAGAGAGCTATCCGGCCTTGAAGACTGATTCGGCATTTCTTCAACTGCAGGACCAGATGGCACGTGTGGAAGAGGAAATTGCCGGGTCCAGGCGCTATTATAACGGCGTGGTGAATAAATATAACACAAAGACAGAAATGTTTCCGGGAAATATTATGGCAGGTATGTTCGGATTTGAGAGAAAGCCTCTCTACGAGGTACAGGCAGAATATGAGCGGGACAATGTGAGAATTACGTTCTAAAATCATTTTTGTATCAGGATTCCCGGAGTGTACTTGAAATTAAGGTAATAATTTTGGGTATACTCCGGGAGTGTTTTTTAGGAAGGACAGCGTATGAGAAGAGTAAAACCTGGCGGACTGGTATGGATTATATGGCTTGCCGTTTTTATAATTAGTAGCAGCGGATGGATGGTCGAAGATTTATTTTCGGATTTTGGCAGTTCTGATACTGCGGTGTACTATGACGATTGTATGGAAACCACTGGATATGATGTGGATGTCCAGATAGAAGAGAACAATTCTTACACCGTGACAGAGACCATTGATGTGAAGTTTTTGGAAGCACGTCACGGGATTTACCGGTACATTCCTTTGACTGGCAGCAGTATCTATCAAGACAGTGATGGCAGGGAAGAACAGATTCCTTATTCCGGTAAGGTAACTCAGGTGGAAGCATCGGAAACCTGTGAGAAGAGCGTGGAAAATGGAAATCGGGTGCTGCGATTGGGAGATGCAGACCATTATGTGTATGGTCCGGCTACTTACAGAATCAGTTACAATTACCGTCCCAGATTCCAGAAGAAGGATTACACCAATATTTATTATAATCTTTATCCTACCCAGTGGCAGAATGATATTCCGGCGGGAAGCTCTTTTCGCATCACTTTCCCAAAGGAAGTGAATGAAAATAAGATACAGTTTTATTGCGGTCCGTATGGTTCTATGGAAGATGGAAATGACCTGGTGAGCTGGAATATGAATGGAAATGTGCTTACAGGAGTGTTGACGGATTCTCTAAAACTGGGGAATGGCCTGACATTCTTTGTCAGTGTGGGGGAAGGGTATTTTACTTCAGTGGGACAGATTTCCAGTCTTCTTCCCGGTTCTCTGCTGATTTCTGCAGCCGTTTTAATTCTTGTGGTTGTATTATTTATATTTTTTGGTAGAGATGAGCAGATTATCCCGTCCATTCAATTTCAGCCCCCGGAAGGGATGGACAGTGCAGCGGTGGGATATATCATAGACGGCAGTGTGGAAGATCGGGATGTGATTTCAC
Organism: uncultured Lachnospiraceae bacterium; assembly: GCA_947039785.1. GTDB lineage: Bacteria > Bacillota > Clostridia > Lachnospirales > Lachnospiraceae > JALFVM01. The sequence continues at coordinate 5,299 of CAMQZX010000140.1, forward strand.
TGATCATTTACTGGGCAGATCATGGCTACCTGTCAATCCATGAAGAGAAAGATGATATATACTTTGAGCGGCTTTCTTTCCTGCCGGCCAGCGCGCCTGCTTATCAAAGAACCATGTTTGCCGCTTTGTTTCCAAAAGGTGATATTGTGTATTTAAGTTCCCTGGAGCAGAAATTCTCCTCCACCATCTCAGCAGTGAAGGAAGGTGTTAAGATGAATTACTCTGGCTCCAATGGATTGTACACCACTACATCCAAAGCGGCAAGGATTTTTTCTTACCTTTTGTGTGGAATACCGTTTTTTGCATTTTTGGTCATTCACAGTCTGTATTCTTATATCAGCGGGGGAAGGTTTGTCTTATATATTATTCTTGTTGTGGTACTCTATGTGGGCGCTGCCGTTTTCGCCTGGGGTGTGGACAGCTGGCATGGCAAATCAGCTGCCAGTCGCAGAAGAGCAGTGGTGTGTGGTGTTGCGGTAAGCTTTCTGCCGGTTATTTATTTTACGGGAAGCTATGTGATGAGAGTGCGTCACGATGTCATCTTTAATTTTATCCCGGCGGAAATTGCCATGGTGATTGCTACTGCGGTATCTGTGATTTTGATGGGCTTTATGAGAAAGCGGACTCATCAGTGTGTGGAATGGATGGGACGTCTGATTGGTCTGCGGGATTTTATTGAGACGGCAGAGCTGGAGCGGATGCAGATGCTGGCCAAGGAGAATCCCCAGTGGTTCTATCACATCATTCCTTATGCCTATGTATTTGGACTGTCCGAAGTATTTGCAAAGAAATTGAAGGGGCTGGCTTTGGAGCCGCCTCAGTGGTATTACAGTCACAGAAGCTTTGGGGACCGGTATTTTGACTATTACATATTTAACCGCACCTTTATGAGAAGTATGAATCAGGTGTCTCATAAGCTGACGGTACCGCCCCCTTCTTCCGGAGGAGGTTCTCACGGAGGAAGTGGATTCGGAGGCGGAGGCTTTTCCGGTGGAGGCGGTGGAGGCTTCTCTGGCGGAGGCTTTGGAGGCGGCGGAGGCGGCTCCTGGTAGAAGTATAATAGACTATGATACACAAAAAGGTGAGCTGTTTTGGCTCACCTTATTAAGGTATTTTATTAAATTTCTTCGGCAGGTTGAACTTTCGGCCCAAACGCAACGCGAATTTACGCCGGTGTTTTAACTCTCGGAAAAATCCATTAGGATCTTTTCGGCAAAAATGATTCCTGTTCACTTCGTTCATAGCTAATTTATTTGCCGGTAGGATTATGTCAGCATATGCATCAGCTTTTCGGCGGCGGCAGAATGGCGTCTGCGGGCGGCAGTGACGATGCAGAATTGGCGCTTGGGCAGAGGGGACTGGAAGATCAGAGGGAAGATCAGTCCTTGTTCTATATAAGGCTTTGCAAATTCGCTCATGACATAGCCGATGCCCAGATTCCGAAGGGTGAATTGGACGATCATGTCACTGGTTGCCAGCTCAAATTCCGGATGGAGCACGATGCCCTGGCGGGAGAGAAATTCGTTGATGTATCTGCGGGAACTGCTGTTTTCTTCCAGACAGATCAGGGGAAGCTGTTCCAGTTCCCGGAAGTTTAACCTTCGGTTTTTCAGTTGAAAAAATTTGGGGCCGGCGATGAAGGTATCCTGGATATCCTTCACTGGCTTCATTTTCATGTCATCTGCAGGGTCAAAGGGAGTGCTTACCACCCCAAAATCAATTTTCCCCTGGCGCATATATTCCAGTGTCTCCGGGGTGGGTCCGTTGGTGACACTGACCTTGATGCCTGGGTAATGTTCGTGAAATTTTTCCAGATAGGGAAGCAGGTAAAACTGCAGGGTCATGTCGCTGGCACCGATGCGGATTTCACCGGAGTGAAGACTTTGCATTTCTGCCACAAGCTGTTCCCCCAGAAAAATGGATTCTAGGCCAGGTGCCACACGGTTATAGAGTACCTCTCCCTCGGAGGTCAGTTGGATTCCCTTGGAGGAACGGATCAGAAGCTGCACGCTCAATGCTTGCTCTAGCTGCTTGATCTCCTGGCTGGCTGCCGGCTGGGAGATATTGAGCTGGTGTGCAGCCTTGGTGATGCTGCCGTTTTTGACCACATAGTAAAAGACTTTATAATATTCCAGATTGATGTTCAGACTCATAGATTTCACAAATGGCACAGGCCGCTCCTTTCCTTTTCATGATCGAAAAACACTCATGAATTCATTATAACAGGAAGTTCTCATTTTTCAAGAATAACATAATTGAAACTTATGGCAAATATAAACAATATTGATTTTACTTATGCCGTGAACTGTAGTATACTAAAGAGGTCGTGTGAAAATGCGTCGCTATACAAGTGAACAAGGGTGAAAAAACCTTTTGACACAACATCATAAAAGGAAAGTATCAGGAGGATGCAATATGGTTAAAGCAGTTGTAGGAGCAAACTGGGGAGACGAAGGAAAAGGTAAGATTACAGATATGCTGGGTAAGGAAGCTGATATCATCGTGAGATTCCAGGGTGGTGCCAATGCAGGACATACCATTGTAAACAATTATGGAAAGTTTGCGTTGCATACACTTCCTTCCGGTGTGTTTTACGATCACACTACCAGTGTAATTGGCAATGGAGTGGCTTTGAACATTCCCGTTTTGTTTAAGGAAATTCAAGGAATCATAGACCAGGGTGTGCCGGCTCCGAAGATTCGTGTGTCAGACAGAGCACAGATGGTAATGTCTTATCACGTATTATTTGACACTTACGAAGAGGAGAGATTGGCTGGAAAATCGTTCGGTTCCACAAAATCCGGTATTGCACCGTTCTATTCAGATAAATATGCAAAAATCGGTTTCCAGGTAAGTGAACTTTTCATGGAGAAGGATGCACTGATGGAGAAGGTAGAGAGAGTATGCCAGCAGAAGAATATCCTTCTGGAGCATCTCTATCACAAACCTCTTTTAGAGCCGGAGAAAATCTACGAAGAGCTGATGTCTTACAAAGAGATGGTTGAGCCGTATGTTTGTGACGTATCTCTTTTCTTACACAATGCATTGAAGGAGGGCAAGGAGATTCTGCTGGAAGGTCAGCTTGGTTCCTTAAAAGACCCGGATCATGGAATCTATCCAATGGTAACCTCTTCTTCCACGCTGGCTGCTTACGGTGCCATCGGAGCAGGAGTACCTCCTTATGAGATCAAGCAGATCATCACCGTATGCAAGGCTTATTCCAGCGCAGTTGGAGCAGGTGCTTTTGTATCTGAGATTTTTGGCGAGGAGGCAGATGAGCTGAGACGCCGCGGAGGAGACGGCGGTGAGTACGGTGCAACCACAGGACGTCCGAGACGTATGGGATGGTTCGACTGTGTGGCTTCCAAATACGGTTGCCGCGTACAGGGAACAACGGACGTTGCCTTTACAGTACTGGATGTACTGGGCTATCTGGATGAGATCCCGGTATGTGTGGGCTATGAGATTGATGGAGAAGTGACTACAGAATTCCCAACCACCTATCTGCTGGAAAAGGCAAAACCAGTGTTAAAGGTATTGCCAGGCTGGAAATCCGATATCCGCGGAATCAAAAAATACGAGGATTTACCAGAGAACTGCCGCAAATATGTGGAATTTATTGAGGAGCAGATTGGATATCCGATCACTATGGTGTCCAATGGACCAGGACGCGACGATATCATTTACCGCAATAAATGATCAAAATCGTAACTGTCCGGTATTTTCACAGTTATGAGCAAAAATTGATTTAAAATTGCTTGAGCAATGGGATTTTTGATTGCTGAGCGAACAAAAAGGGCTGCCGGTTATTGGCAGCCTTTTTGCTCATTGCTCATTCTTCTTATCCCGATCTTTGGTCCATTTATATACGAGGGTGTAGGCATAGAGCATAACAGGAATTAAAATCGTGCAGCCCACAGATGCCCGGAACATGCTCATGGAAGCGGAGCGGTCAAAAATGGCCAGCAAAAACGTGGCAAGATACATCCCCACCAGCAGAACGATGCCCACCCAGGCTAAAATACGCTTGAGTTTCTTCATAAAAATCTCCTTAAAATCTCCATTAAATTTTACAAAATCAGTATCCCATTGTGTAAGTAATGATACGGATTTTTCCCGTAATTGTGAAAGAACTGAATAGTTATGATAATTATAGTAGTGAAGCCGCCTCTAGTCAACAGGAAATCGCAGCAGTCAAATGATAAAACATAGCTGTAAAAGGCTACTTATTTCCAAAGGGTAATGGTATAATGAAGCTGTTGATTGATACAATCCGGAAAAGAGGTAAAATGAGATGATTTATATATCCCACTTAATGTCAGATGAGGATATGTGTACATTGTTGGAAGAAGCTTCCCTCGGGGTGGAATCCATAGAATTTTCCATAGGATATTGTCTGGATAAATGGCAGGAGAGTCTGGACGGCTACCGGAGTCGGCTGGAAGCAATGAATTACCAGTCGCTTTCCGTGCATGGGCCATTTTTGGATTTGAATCCTTCCAGTAATGATACGCTGATCCGTAAGGTTACCAGGGAGCGATTCCAACAGGCATACGATGCTGCACTGGCATTGAAGGCAGACAAGATTATCTACCATACCTGCTTTGTGCCGAGAGTGAATTTTCTGGAAGGGTGGACAGATTTGATCGTGCCTTTTTGGACAGAATTTTTGGAGGATAAGGATGAGAGGATTCAGATTTATCTGGAAAACGTGTTTGACCCGGTCTATGAATTGATCTGGGAAGTGGTGGAGCGAGTGAACCACCCGTCATTCTCCATTTGCCTGGACCTGGGACATGCAAATCATGCATCGAAGTTTCCGGTGACAGAGTGGATCGAGAGACTGGGCCCCCGCATCGGTCACATCCATATCCACGACAACAACGGTATCCGTGACGAACACCTGGCAGTGGGAGACGGAACCATCGACTGGGACAAAGTAGGTTCTGCATTAAAACATCATTGCCCCCATGCAAGCTACACCATTGAGAATATCCGGCTGGAGGATGCGAGAAAAACATTGCGTTTTTTGCTGAAAAATGTGACAGCACGCTGATTTTAGAAAAAGATAATTATTTTAGAGGAAGAATTATAT
>CAMQZX010000141.1 GCA_947039785.1 uncultured Lachnospiraceae bacterium
ATTTTTAACTTTTTCAAGGAGGAAAAGACAATGGCAAGAAAGATGAAAACCATGGATGGTAACCATGCAGCCGCTCATGCATCTTATGCGTATTCCGATGTAGCTGCAATTTACCCAATTACTCCTTCATCTGTAATGGCAGAGGCAACAGATGAGTGGGCAACCCAAGGAAGAAAGAACATCTTTGGACGTGAGGTACAGGTTACAGAGATGCAGTCTGAGGCTGGTGCTGCTGGTGCAGTTCACGGATCTTTGGCAGCAGGTGCTCTGACAACTACATACACCGCTTCTCAGGGACTTCTTCTGATGATTCCTAACCTTTACAAAATCGCTGGTGAGCAGTTACCAGGTGTATTCAACGTATCTGCTCGTGCTTTAGCAAGCCATGCATTATCTATTTTCGGTGATCACTCAGACGTTTACGCTTGTCGTCAGACAGGTGCGGCTATGCTGTGTGAATCCAGCGTTCAGGAGGTTATGGACTTAACACCAGTTGCTCACTGTGCAGCATTAAAAGGTAAGATTCCGTTCATTAACTTCTTTGATGGATTTAGAACATCTCATGAGATTCAGAAAATCGAGACATGGGATTACGATGATCTGGCAGATATTGTAGATATGGATGCCATCAATGAGTTCCGTGCAAATGCACTGAATCCAAATCATCCATGTCAGAGAGGTTCCGCTCAGAACCCGGATATCTTCTTCCAGGCAAGAGAGGCTTGCAATCCTTATTACGATGCTATGCCTGAAATCGTTCAGATGTACATGGACAAAGTAAACGAGAAGATCGGAACAGACTACAAGCTGTTCAACTACTATGGTGCTGAGGATGCTGAGAACGTAATCATCGCTATGGGATCTGTTTGTGATACCATTGAAGAGACCATCGACTACTTAGTAGCTGCTGGCAAGAAAGTCGGCGTTGTTAAAGTACGTCTGTACAGACCATTCTCCGCTAAGGCTTTGGTTGAGGCTATTCCTGCATCTGCTAAATACATCACCGTATTAGACAGAACAAAAGAGCCGGGTGCACTTGGCGAGCCATTATACTTAGACGTAGTTGCTGCTCTGAAGGGAACTCAGTTCAACGACACACCTGTACTGACAGGACGTTACGGTTTAGGTTCCAAGGATACAACACCTGCACAGATCGTTGCTGTATTCGAGAATACAACAAAATCTCCATTTACCATTGGTATCGTGGACGATGTTACAAATCTGTCTCTTGAGACAGGCGCTCCTCTGGTTACAACTCCAGAAGGAACAATCAACTGTAAATTCTGGGGTCTGGGTGCTGACGGTACTGTTGGTGCCAACAAGAACTCCATTAAGATCATTGGTGATAACACAGACATGTATGCTCAGGCTTACTTCGACTATGACTCCAAGAAGTCTGGTGGTGTAACAATGTCTCACCTGCGTTTTGGTAAATCTCCAATCAAATCTACATACCTGATCCACAAAGCTAACTTTGTTGCTTGCCACAATCCTTCTTATGTGAACAAATACAACATGGTTCAGGAATTGGTAGATGGCGGTACATTCCTTCTGAACTGCCCATGGGATATGGAAGGACTCGAGAAACACTTACCAGGACAGGTAAAAGCATTCATCGCTAACCATGGAATTAAATTCTATGTAATCGATGGTATCAAGATTGGTAAAGAAATCGGACTTGGCGGACGTATCAACACTGTTCTTCAGTCTGCATTCTTCAAACTTGCCAACATCATTCCGGAAGAGCAGGCAATCGAGCTGATGAAAGCTGCTGCTAAGGCTACATACGGAAGAAAAGGTGACAAGATCGTTCAGATGAACTACGATGCAATCGACGCCGGTGCAAAACAGGTTGTTGAGATCGCAGTTCCTGAAAGCTGGAAAGACGCTGCTGACGAAGGACTTGCTATGACTCACGCTGAGAAGGGCGGACAGGCAGTTGTTGATTTCGTTAACAACATCCAGGCTAAAGTAAATGCTCAGGAAGGTAATACCTTACCTGTATCTGCATTCAAAGATTATGTTGACGGTACTACACCATCCGGCGCTTCTGCATACGAGAAACGTGGTATCGCAGTAGATATCCCGGTATGGAAACCAGAAAACTGTATCCAGTGTAACAGATGTTCTTATGTTTGTCCTCACGCTGTAATCCGTCCAATCGCCATGACAGATGCAGAAGTGGCTGCAGCTCCGGAAGGACTGAAGACCCTGGATATGACAGGAATGAAAGAATATAAATTCGCTATGGTTGTATCTGCATATGACTGTACAGGATGCGGCTCTTGTGTAAATGTTTGCCCAGGTAAGAAAGGTGCCAAAGCGCTGGCTATGGAAAACATGGAAGCAAACGCAGGAGCTCAGAAATACTTTGATTATGCAGTAGAGCTTCCGATTAAAGAAGATGTTATTGCAAAATTCAAAGAAGGTACTGTAAAAGGCTCTCAGTTCAAACAGCCACTGCTTGAGTTCTCAGGCGCATGTGCTGGTTGTGGAGAGACTCCATATGCTAAATTGATTACACAGTTATTCGGTGACAGAATGTACATCGCCAACGCAACAGGATGTTCTTCTATCTGGGGTAACTCTTCACCGTCCACACCATACACAGCTAACGCTAAGGGACAGGGTCCTGCATGGTCCAACTCTCTGTTCGAGGATGCTGCTGAGTTTGGTTATGGTATGTTGCTTGCTCAGAACGCAATTCGTGAAGGTTTGAAAGCTAAAGTAGAAGATGTTGTTGCAAACGGTGACAACGCTGACGTGAAAGCTGCTGCTGAAGAGTGGCTGGCTACATACGGTGTTGGTATCACAAACGGCGCTGCTACAGATAAGCTGATTGCTGCTCTGGAAGCTTGCGGATGTGACAAAGCCAAAGATATCCTTGCTCAGAAAGATTTCTTAGCTAAGAAATCTCAGTGGGTATTCGGTGGTGACGGATGGGCATACGACATCGGTTTCGGCGGTGTTGACCACGTATTGGCTTCCGGTAAAGATATCAACGTTATAGTATTCGATACAGAGGTTTACTCCAACACAGGTGGACAGTCTTCCAAAGCTACACCAACAGGTGCTATCGCTCAGTTCGCTGCCGGCGGTAAAGAAGTGAAGAAGAAAGACCTTGCAAGCATCGCAATGAGCTATGGTTATGTATACGTAGCGCAGATCGCTATGGGTGCTGACTTCAACCAGACTGTAAAAGCCATCGCTGAGGCTGAGGCTTATCCAGGACCATCTCTGATCATTGCTTACGCTCCATGTATCAACCATGGTATCAAGAAGGGTATGAGCAAAGCTCAGACAGAGGAAGAGTTAGCTGTTAAGTGTGGATACTGGCATAACTTCCGCTTCAATCCTGCAGCTGAAGGCAACAAGTTCAGCTTAGACAGCAAAGAGCCAGGTGAAGGATATCAGGAATTCCTGGATGGAGAGGTTCGTTACAATTCTCTGAAACGTTCCAATCCTGAAAAAGCTGCCAAACTGTTCGCTCTGAACGAGGCTCAGGCTAAAGCTAGATATGAGTATCTGAAGAAACTGGTTACTCTGTATGCCGGTGAATAATTAGAAGTGAGACATCAGGATTCGTTCCGGTGTGATTCTTCTGAAGCATAAACGGATATAGATAAGGAGCTGTTGTGCGAAGTAATTCGTACACGGCTCCTTTATTCACCTTGACGTATTTTTATTTATAATTGAAAAAAGCAGTATAATAGGGAACTTTAGGAGGAATTATGCAATTCATTAAGAAACTGTTTGAACCCGTGGATATGACCGAGGGAAAACCATGGGAGAAAATTGTGCTGTTTACCATACCCATGCTGATTGGTAACATTGCTCAGCAGCTCTACAACACCGTAGACAGTGTTGTGGTGGGAAAATACGTGGGTGACAATGCTCTGGCGGCGGTAGGCAGCGCAGGTCCGATTTTAAATCTTCTGATCGTGCTTTTTATCGGCATCAGTATGGGAGCCAGTATCACGGTTTCTCAGTATTTTGGAGCCAGAAGGGCAGAAGATCTATCCAACACCATTGGAAATTGTATTACCCTGACAGCGATTGCCTCGGCGTTTGTCATGGTAGTAGCAACCCTGGTTTCCAGACCGCTTCTGGAATTGTTGCATACACCGGAGAGTATTCTGGACTGGTGTACGTCTTATCTGCACATCCTGTTTTTGGGAGTGGCAGGTCTTGCATTTTACAATATTTTAAGCGGAGTTTTGAGAGGGCTGGGAGATTCCGTCTCAGCGCTTATCTATCTGGTTGTAGCCAGTCTGTTAAATATTTTGTTGGATCTTGTGTTTGTGATTTACTTTGACATGGGTGTTGCCGGAGTGGCGCTTGCAACTGTGATTGCTCAGGGAATCTCATCTGTGTTGTGTTTGAGAAAGCTGTTGAGAATGAGAGGAATCTTTGAGTTGAAAGGGCGTCATCTGAAGCCTCAGAAGAAATATTCCATGTCTATCATCAATCTGGGCGTTCCTTCTGGAATCACGCAGGGTATCATGTCCATGGCCATGATTCTTGTACAGTCTCTGACTAACAGTTTTGGTGAGCAATTTATTGCTGCCAACGTGATTGTCATGCGTGTAGATGGATTCGCCATGCTTCCCAATTTTTCCTTTGGTACGGCAATGACCACCTACGCAGGTCAGAATGTGGGAGCCAGAGAATACCAGAGGGTGAAAGACGGAGCCAAACAGGGAACTTTCATGGCCATGGGAACTTCTGCTGCAATCACATGTGCGATTCTGGTGGTGGGCAGAGGGTTAATGGGGATCTTTACCAATACTCCAAAGCTTGTGGACTTGAGTATGCGTATGATGCGGATTCTGGCAGTAGGTTATATTGCCATGGCATTGATCCAGAGTCTGTCCGGAGTCATGAGAGGTGCAGGAGATACCATGACTCCCATGTGGATTTCCATTGTTATGACCATTGTGCTTCGCGTGCCCATTGCCTATGGTCTGGTGTCTCTGACCAAAACACCAGATTTACCTACAGGAAGGCCGGAGAGTATTTTTCTGTCACTACTGATTGCATGGGTGCTGGGTGCCATACTCACGATCATTTTCTATGTAAGAGGAAAGTGGAAGGAGAAGGCGATCCAGTAGCGGAATGATATGAGTAGAGAGATATATATAAATCCTCCGTCAGATGGATGCGGAAGATTTTTATTGTGTAGAAAAAAGCTGTATAAAAAATGGTGATTATCTCCCTGGAGGTGAGGTGCATTAATATGCAAAAAAGATGGAGGAGAAGAGTGATGAAGAGAATAATGAGGTGTTTTTTTATGGCGCTTTTAATGTTTGGGGGATCGGTATTTATCTGTGCAAACAGCACTTTTGTACAGGCATCCCCAAACGCGCCCTATATTAAATTTGGAGATGTCAATTTTGATGGAGTTATTAATGAAAAAGATATAGAAATAATCCAACAGCATATTGCTGCTTTAAAGTCCGATGAGATATATATAAAGCATCCTGACTGGTATCTGAAGGGCAAGGCATTAAAGGCGGCGGATGTAAATGCGGACGGCAAGGTTGATACTACAGACCTGCTGCACATTCTGCGACATATATCGATGAAAAATGGAGAGAGTTACATTTCCCATATTATAACAGTCACACTGATGAACGAGGAAAGAACCGTAGTTTACGACTGCTTTCCTGTAATATATTACTGGGGTGATACGTCGAATAATCATTATCCGTATTTATATACGCCATCAAAAAGCGGATACGAATTTAAAGGGTGGTATTTAAATGTATATCCCTACGGAAGCAAAATGGAGTCTTATGGATATCTGGCAGATATGGATGATCATATTTTATATGCAAGGTGGGAGACCAATAGTTATTATCTGAACTTTGATGCCAATGGTGGGACTTGTAAAACAGAAATGAAACATGTGACCTATGAGAAAACATATGGAACATTGCCAACACCCACCCGAGAAGGGTATACGTTTACAGGCTGGTTCACAAAAAAGAGCGGCGGCAGTAAAGTTTCTTCTAGTACAAAAATGGCTGCAGGAAACGTGACCGTGTATGCACAGTGGAAAGCAAATGTATATACAGTGAACTTTGACTCCAACGGTGGGACTTGTAAAACAAAAACGAAAAAGGTAACCTACGAGAAAACGTATGGGGAGCTGCCAAAGCCGTCAAAGTCAAGATATACGTTTACAGGCTGGTATACGAAGAAAAGCGGCGGGAGAAAGATAATTCCTGAAACAAAAGTGACGGTTGCATCAAATCAGAAACTGTATGCGCACTGGAAGGCTTCTACGGAAATAAAACTAAATAAAACATCCGTGGCCCTTCGCCCAAAGCAGACTTATCAGCTAAAGGCAACTGTGACGGGAAAGAAGGGAAGCCTGAGATGGGCATCGTCAAACTCGAAGGTTGTTTCGGTAAATGCAAAGGGAAAAATAACCGCAAAAAAGACAGGAACTGCAAATATAACGGTTACGGTGAATGGATTTAAGAAGGTTTGTAAGGTGACAGTTGCAAATCCATCTGCTTCGACAGTGAGCTTTAAAAGTCTGAGAGGGAAAAATTATAGTTACAAAAATTCCAAATACTCTTTCGGAATCGGCTTTGCGGAGTCCACAGACTATGTTTACATTGGTGTATGGAATCTGTCGGGAACAAGTTCTTCCTATGAAGATTTTTACTTTAAGGTAAAAGAAGGAACATATAGCTACAGCCAAAAGGGAATGAGGAGCTACTATATTTATGATATTACGATAAAACCTTATAATGATTATATAAAAATAAGCCTGAAATGTAAAAATTCTTCATACAGTTATTTTAACATTTCCGGTCAGAATTTTAAGAAAACAACGAACACTACTTGCTCGGATTATGCAGAACTCCGGTCAACTGTGGAGATTAAAAACTATCTTCATGGAGCGGGAGGCCCGAATACGGTTCGCTATACACAGCAACTGGTAGATGCAATCGGAGGAATGAAAGCAGGACAGAATGCGAAATATCCTGACTTATACTGCGCCGGAAATAACATGGTAATCGGCGTCAATAACAATCCTGTTTTTCATACATCGAAAGATGAATATGTAAGGATTGAAAATAACGGTAATATGGCAGTATTCTTTTATGGTGTAAAAATTGGAGATACCAGAAAGGAGATGGAGGAGAAATTCTCCCAATATAATATCCGAACTTGGGATAACGGAAAAACTTATTCCAATGCAAACGGTTGGAAAGTGCAAGTGACGTTTGAGAACGGAAAATTAAAGAGATATATTTATTTATGCGAGCCGACAAGTTGATAACAAAGTGAGGGGTAGAATAAGTTTGTAGGCTTTTTGTCTCGCTTACAAACTTATGTCTATTTGTTATGAAATTGAACTTGCGAAACTAATTATGCGTTAGCTATGGAAAGATTTAGCTCTATTATAATAAATGAGCGCCTGTATTTTGTTCATAGGAACGAAGAAGCTTTATAGTTTGCTGATGACTGATGAAAATCTGATCATCAATGGAGATAACCGGCATGATTCCCAGCAGGGAATTGGTCACGAAGGCTTCCTCGAACTGCGGAAGATCTTCTGGTGTGATGAGCAGTTCGGTGACAGCTTCCGTCTCCAGCAGATAGGAGCGGAGAATTCCGGGCAGGATGCCGCTCTCTGTGGAAGGAGTGTAGAGTTTTCCCTCTCGGACAAAGAAGAGGTTTGTGGTGGCTCCTTCTGTGAGATAACCTTTTGTGTTTAGAAAAATGGGTTCCTCGAAGCCGTTGACTTTGGCATTTCGCTTCTCTGTGATATTTTCTGCATAATTCATGGTCTTGTGGTAGGTGAAGGGCGAGGTTTCGTTGCGGAGAATTTTCGAGGTTCTCAGACGGAAGCCCTTTTTGTAGTCGGCGGGAGAGTAGCCTCCTGGTCTGGTGGTGAAAAGAAGATTTTCTTTGGAAAGAGAAATCTTCAGAGCGTGGCGGCCGAGAGGGCATTGGGTCGCCAGCTCTGAGATTTTATCGGTATGCAGACTGCAATCTGCCCGCGGATTGGAGATTCCAATCTGCTTCATGGAATTGCGGATTCGTTCCAGATGCTTTTCTGGGAAAATGGGGCGTTTGTCTTCGACGGCAATGGTCTCGAAGAGGCCAAGGCCAAAATCAAAAGCCTCGTCCCGGTGTATCAGATTATCAGTGACAGGTTGAGTTGATTTCATATAGGTTACTCCTGTTTTCCTTGTTTTTTCTTGTTTTTTTCTTGTTTTTTCCCTGTGGAATTTGAACACTGAACAAGCAGTCCTCCATTGGAAGTGTGTAAAGCGTTAAGTGATAAGTGCAAAGAGAAGCCTGTGTCTGCCTATGCCCCCTCAATGGCTTCCAGAACGGCTTTTGCTTTCTGCAGGGTTTCCTCGTATTCAAATTCCAACTCAGACTCGCAGGTGATTCCTCCCCCCACGCCCAGATGGTATCTGCCGTCTTTGTGAACGGCGGTGCGGATGACAATGTTCAGGTCGCAGGAGCCGTCCAGAGAAAGATAGCCGATGGAACCGGTGTAGAGACCTCTGCGGTCATGCTCCAGCTCGTCGATGATCTCCATGGCCCTAATCTTGGGAGTTCCAGTGATGGAACCGCCGGGGAAGGAGGCGCGGATCAAATCCATCACATCCAGCTCGGGCTGTAATTTACCCACGATGGTGCTGACGAGATGAAAGACGGTAGCGTATTCTTCCACGGCAAAATGTTCAGTGACACGAACGCTTCCGGGAGTACACACATGATTCAAGTCATTTCGTTCCAAATCCACAATCATCAAAAGCTCGCTTCTGTCCTTGGAGGATTCCTGAAGCTCCCTGCGAAGGGCGGCATCTTTTTCCGGCGTCTCCCCACGGGGGCGGGTTCCTTTGATGGGTCGTGTCTCAATCTGGTTATGTTTCATGAGAAGGAAGCGTTCAGGGGAAGCACTGACAATCTGGAAATCTTTGTAGTTGAAGTATCCTCCAAAAGGTGAGGGATTGTGGGTGCGCAGATATCGGAACACATCGTAGGGATTTTTCTGACTGTCTACGGTGAGTTGCTGAGTCATATTGGCGATGTAGATATCACCCTCTACGATGTACTGAATCATGCGGTTTACGGTCTGCTTGTACTGTTCCTTTTCAAAGTTGGCTTGAAATTCTGCCGGATGGCTGCCCTTTACAGGGATAGCCTGTTTGGGACAGACAGCAATTTCCGAAATGATTTTTGCCAAGGAAATGTTTGGTTCGCACAGTTCGCCCCGGGCGGTCAGGTAGAGTGTCTGTTTTTCCTTATCTTCAATAATTAAGTTGTCATAGAATACAAAGAACGCGTCAGGAATGTGAAGCTTCTTGGGATGTCTTGTTGCTATGTGTTCAAATTTGCGCCCGTAATCGTAGGTGAAATAGCCGATAGCACCGGCGACCAGGGGCAGCTCCAGAGTATGTTCCTCATGATTTTCCTTTAAATGTTTGCTGAGAGCGGCTTCGAAAGAGCCTTCTTCCGGCTGATTGTTGCGATAAAATTTTCCATCCCTCTCTTCCAGAGTGAGATAGGGATTTAACCCTATGATAGAATATTTCCCCAGGTCATTTTTCAGGGAAGAGTCCAGAAACGCCGCCATAGGCTCCTTGGCATAAAGGGCAAAAATGTCGGCCAGATCGTGATAAAAGGGCAGCTTACGCACAGTTGTTTTCATAGGTAATTCTCCATTCCTCGCAAATATTAATGTAGTTTTTCAGCAGTTCGTGACCATATTCAGTGAGAACTGCTTCGGGATGAAACTGGATGCCGTAAACAGGATAGCTTTTATGGCTGATAGCCATGACTGCGCCATCCTGAGACAGAGCGTCTACCTCCAGACAGTCGGGCAGAGTCTGTTCCTCCACGACAAGGGAGTGGTAGCGTGTCACATGATATTGGGAGGGCAGATTGCGAAACAGGCGTTTCTGGTTGTTCTGGATTTGAGTAATTTTGCCGTGCATGGGGCATTTGCCCTTGGATACGCTGGCTCCCCAGGAATGGCCTATGACCTGATGCCCAAGGCAGATTCCCAAAATGGGGATTTTTCCGGCAAATTTCTGAACAATCTGTGCGGACTTTCCACAGTCAGAAGGGGACTTGGGACCGGGCGAGATGATCAGACCGCTCAGCTCTTTGCGGTCAATCAGTTCCTGAATCTGATCCAGAGAAACACAATCGTTTCGAACCAGGCGGATTTCTTCACCCAACTCTTCAAAATAGCTTGCCAGATTATGTACAAAAGAATCGTAATTATCAATCATTAAATACATGTATAAATC
>CAMQZX010000142.1 GCA_947039785.1 uncultured Lachnospiraceae bacterium
ATTATATACCTTCCAGTGTTTTAATGTGTTCAGTAAGAAGCAGGAGAAGACAAAGAAGCGCCTTATGAGAAAGCAGTTGACGCTGATTATTTTAATGGATACCGTCGCCTTCCTGGTGATCTTTCTGAAAACCATGAAGCTGGAAGCCGCCATTTTCTATGGCGAAGTGCTGGCATATCTGATTGCTGTGCAGCTTTTATACCGGCTGTTTTATAAAAAGGCATCCATGCTTCTGGTGAATAATATGTGTATGCTGTTAAGCATTGGATTTGTTATCATTTATCGCTTGGATGTGGCAAAGGCCAATCGCCAGTTTATGATTGTGGCGGCAGGTTCAGCAGTAGCGCTGATTATTCCGGTTATCATCCGAAAAATGCGGTTTCTGGCAAGACTTACCTGGCTTTATGCTGCGATCGGTATGGTGGGACTGATGGCAGTTTTGGCCCTGGCGCAGGTGACAGGAGGTGCCAAGCTGTCCATTTTTGGTATTCAGCCTTCAGAATTCATTAAGATTGTATTTGTATTTTTTCTGGCGGCAGCACTTCGGGAAAAGCAAGACTTTGCGCAGGTGGTGAAGGTTACTGTGGTAGCTGGTATTCATGTAATTCTGTTGGTACTGTCCCGTGACCTGGGAAGTGCGCTGGTATTTTTTATCACTTATCTGGTCATGGTTTATGTGGCGACCAAAAAGCCACTGTATTTCTTTGGTGGATTGGCGGGATTGTCTGTGCTTTCTGTGATTGCATATTTCCTGTTTGGGCATGTGAGACAGCGTGTGGTGGCATGGAAAGATCCTTTTGCTGTTTACGACCAGGAGGGATACCAGATTGTCCAATCCATGTTTGCCATTGGAACAGGAAGCTGGTTTGGCATGGGACTGTATCAGGGATCTCCGAAAAGTATTCCGGTAGTTCAGGAGGACTTTGTGTTCTCGGCCATCTGTGAGGAGCTGGGCGGTATTTTTGCCATTTGTCTGATTTTGATCTGTATGAGTTTCTTTTTGATGCTGGGGAACATTTCTCTGCAGATCAAGAATCCATTTTACAAACTCATTGCCCTTGGACTGGGAACCGAGTATGCATTCCAGGTGTTTCTGCATATCGGTGGAGCCACCAAATTCATCCCGATGACGGGTATCACATTACCATTAGTAAGCTATGGAGGAAGCTCGGCCCTCAGCACAATTATCATGCTGGCAATCATTCAGGGACTTTATATTTTGCGGGAAGATGAGGATGAGGAATTTGAACAAATTAAAAAGACAAGAAAAGAAGCAGGCCAAGCTGGAAGCCAAATTGGCTAAAAAGCGGGAGAAAGAAGAACGTAAAAGAAAACGGGCCAAGAACAAACCCTATACCATCGTATCCTATATGTTTGTAGCGATTTTTGTTTCTCTGATCGGATATATGGTGTACTTTAATGTGATTAAAAGTGAGGAGTTTATCAACAGCCCTTACAATACAAGGCAGGACACCTTTGCAGACCGGGTGATTCGGGGAAATATCAAGTCTTCAGATGGAGAGATTCTGGCGACCACTCAGGTTTATGAAGATGGTACAGAGGATCGGTTTTATCCTTATGAGAATATTTTTGCCCATGTAATCGGTTATGATTCCAAAGGAAAGAGTGGGCTGGAGTCAGAAGCCAATTTTCAACTATTAAGTTCTCATGCCTTTTTTTTAGAACAGTTGAAAAATGAGTTTCAGGATTATAAGAATATGGGAGATACTGTGGTATCCACGTTGGATGCCAGCCTTCAGGTAACGGCCTATCAGGCATTGGGAGACCGGCGGGGAGCTGTGGTGGCAATTGAGCCTTCCACTGGAAAAATTCTTGCCATGGTCAGCAAACCGGACTTTAATCCCAACAGTATTGATGAGAACTGGGAGTATCTGATTTCTGATTCGGAAAACAGCAGCCTGTTAAACCGTGCCACTCAGGGACAGTATCCGCCGGGATCTACCTTCAAAGTAGTCACAGCATTGGACTATCTGCGTAAGCATAACACGGTGGATGGTTTCCTTTATAATTGTACAGGAAGCATTACCATGGAAGACCATACCATCACCTGCTACAACGGAGGGGTCCATGGACAGGAGGATTTACCGGCAGCTTTTGCTTCTTCCTGTAATTGCGCTTTCGCCCAGATGGGATTGGATTTGGGAGGAAATTCTCTGAAAAAGGTGGGAGAAAGCCTTCTGTTTAACAGCAAACTGCCTTTATCCATGGATTATCAGAAAAGTACCCTGTCTATTGACGGCTCTTCCGGGAAACCACTTCTGATGCAGACTTCCATCGGACAGGGAAATACTTTGGTTTCCCCTATGCATATGGCTCTGATTACCAGCGCCATCGCCAATGATGGGGTGCTGATGACTCCTTATCTGGTGGATCATGTGGAAAATAACAGGGGGGATTTGGTGAAAGAATACAGCCCCAATGAATATAAGACATTGATGTCATCATCTGAAGCCCAGACGTTAGAGAGCCTGATGGTCAATGTGGTCAATGTGGGAACTGCATCCTCTTTAAGCGGTCAGGGTTATACAGCTGCTGGCAAGACTGGATCAGCGGAATATGACGAATACGGCAACAGTCATTCCTGGTTCATTGGCTATTCCAACGTGGAAAATCCGGATGTGGCAGTAGCAGTAATCGTGGAGGGCGGCGGAACAGGGAGCGAGGCGGCTGTCCCCATTGCCCAGCAGGTATTTAATGAGTACTATTATTGAGAATTCCGGTTGCCATGCGGGTGAAAAAGAGGTATACTAATTTCAGGTTCAGAAACACGCAGGCAGGAGGCATTGCAATGATTGAGGCAACGAGCTGCGGCGGCGTGATAATTTATCGTGGAAAGATTCTGGCTTTATACAAGTCTTACAAGAATCGCTATGAAGGCTGGGTATTGCCAAAGGGTACCGTGGAAGAGGGGGAGGATTTTAGAGAAACTGCCCTGCGGGAAGTAAAGGAAGAGGCAGATGTGGATGCTACGATTGTAAAATACATCGGCAAAAGTCAGTATAACTTTACAGTTCCGGAGGATGTGGTTACGAAAGATGTACATTGGTATCTGATGACCGCGGATAATTATCACAGCAAACCCCAAAGGGAGGAATACTTTGTGGATTCTGGCTATTACAAGTTTCATGAAGTGTACCACCTGCTTAAGTTTGCCAATGAGAAGCAAATCGTGGAGCAGGCGTACAATGAGTACATGGCATTGAAAAAGGCCAATCTTTGGGCAAGCCGTAAATATTTCTAGTACAGCGAATGTGTACGTAAGGTGCTGCTGTGTACAAAGGCTGACTCAAAAGAAACTGGATTTTGAGTCAGCTTTTTGTTGTCAGACATGGGCAAAAAGGTTCGTAGACCTTTTCTGAATTACCAGGTATGAATGACTGTGGCATATTCATTGTTTAAAGCCCGACAAAAGGGATATCCTTAAAGGAGGAAGTTGGAATTTATGTTGGAATGGTATCAGAATCTGTATGTGAGTGATTTGGCTTCAAAGCATATGCGCCGCACCATCCGCCGGATCAATCAAAATAGGATTACTCCGGATATCTTTGTGTTGACCTTGCCCGGCAATGAGAATAATGTGATGGATATTATACCTTCAAAGACTCTGCTGCAGGAACCTGCCAGAAAGAGATGTAATATGATCATCGGGCTGGCCAAAGGCATTGATGACGCCTATGAGCTGATGCAGAAAATATTGATGGAGACTTACGAAAATACGGGGAACTTTCATGTGAAAGACTACCTCAAAGACAGGTAAAAGACAGGTGAAAAGATGCTACATATTTTATGGGTAATCTTAAAAGTATTATTGATAATTCTGGCAATCTTACTGGGAATTGTGCTGGTGCTGATTGCTGTGATTTTGTTTTGTCCCATCCGATATGGGGTCAGGGGATATAAACAAGGAAAAAAACTATATGGACAGGTGGGAGTATCCTGGCTGTTTCATGTAGTATCTGCCAGGCTGCAATATCAAGACAAGAAGCAAAGCCTGCGGATCAGAATCCTGGGGATTTCACTGGAAAGCTACAAAAAGCTGATATCCAGATTTCACAGCCCCCCCAAAAAGCTGGAGGAGAAAAAGCCAAGAAAGACTGGAAAAAGGAAATCGGAAAATCAGGATTTCATTGAACAACAATCAAGTAAGAAGAATTCTGCAGAAAAGGAAAGCAGGGGAAGGGAAAAACAGGATGCAGTGGATGTACTGGATGTTCCGTCAGAAAACTCCTGGAGTTCTCAGCCAGAGTTATCCACACAGGTAAGAGACGCTTCTGAGAATGACCTGGGTGCTTCTGTCTCAGATATAAATTTTGAGGCTGATTCTGAAGAGATTCCAGCTGCAGGAAATTCTATCATTTCTGTCATCTGGAGCAGTATAAAAAAGGTTTGGAGTGCGATAGGCTCTCTTGCAAAAGGCATATTCCGCAAATTTATGGGAATGATAAGTTTTATCTATCATATCCCTTTGAAGATTAGGAATTTTTTCCGGAAACTTGCATTAACATACCGACAATTCTGTGTTAATATAGAGAAATGGAAAATATTTCTGGAGGATGAAAGGACCAGGGCTGCATTTTCTCTGGGATGGGGAGAACTGATTAAGCTGCTTCGCCATATAGGGCCTACCAAAGTTGAAGGAACACTTACCTTTGGGTTTGAAGATCCTTCCCTGACTGGTCAGGTTCTGGCGCTGATTGGCGCCACCTGCCCCATTCACAAGAACAGGATTACCATAGAGCCGGTATTTGATGAGAAAATTTTGAAGGTGGATATAGCCATAAAAGGAAGGGTCTACTTGTTTCTTGTTTTACAATCGGCAGTGAAACTTTATTTTGATAAAAATATAAAATTTATGATGAAGGCAATGCGTAAGGAGGATTAATTATGGCACAGGACAATAACTTTCAGTCAACAATCGAAGCATTATTTAAGGGAATGGACAGCTATGTGGATGCCAGAACAGTAGTAGGAGATGCAATTCATATTGGCGACACCATCATTCTTCCGCTGGTAGATGTACTGTTCGGTGTGGGAGCAGGAGCTTATGCCGGAGACAAGAAAAACAACGGAGGCGGTGGTATGGGCGGAAAGATTTCTCCTTCCGCAGTATTAGTGATTCAAAATGGAACCACAAAGCTTGTAAATGTGAGAAATCAGGATGGACTGACCAAGGTGCTGGATATGGTTCCTGATCTTGTCAATAAATTTGCTCCTTCCAAAGATACACAGACTGCCGAGGATATGATTCGTAAAGCAACCAAGGAATCTGAGGCAGAAGTATCCGGGGAAGAATAAGTTTCAGATGTACACATCTGCAATCTGCCGGAGGTTTTTTTCTCTTGTAAGATAAAAACAGTGTTAAAGAGCAGAATGGCTGCATACAATAACATAAGAGGACCAGAATCGAAGGAGCGTCTTATGAGAAGGGTAATTGGATTTGC
Source organism: uncultured Lachnospiraceae bacterium (assembly GCA_947039785.1). Taxonomy (GTDB): domain Bacteria; phylum Bacillota; class Clostridia; order Lachnospirales; family Lachnospiraceae; genus JALFVM01. The sequence goes on from CAMQZX010000142.1 coordinate 5,463, forward strand.
CCTGTTCTTCATAGGGATTGGAATGGTGATAGCACTAATCGCTCCTGACGGAATTGTGATGGTGTTGATTGCGGCAATCTGTCTGTTGGCAGGGTATAATCTGTTCTGTTGTTCTTAAATAAAAATCCCATGACAAAGCCTAAAATAGAATGGTGTTGTCATGGGATTTACTGTTTTGTATTTGGGATAACATAGAATCCTGTCTGGAGGGCTTTTGTATAACAGGGGTTCCAAAGGAATTCCTTTATACAAAAAACTGGAGGATGATCTGTTCACCCTCCAGTTTACCATGTGCTCTTAAGCTCTTTCAACTTTACCAGACTTTAAGCAAGAAGTACATACATACATCTTCTTAGCAGCTCCGTTTACGTTTACTTTAACTGATTTTACATTAGATTTCCACATTTTGTTAGATCTTCTATGGGAATGACTCACGTTATTACCGAAATGAGCACCTTTTTCACAAATTGCGCATTTTGCCATGATAGCACCTCCTTGACGCTTATTCTCAACAGACCTAATTCTAACAGATGGACGCATCTTTTGCAAGTAAAAAACGAAAAAAATCAAATTATTATTCCTTTTTTCCGGGAAAGAGGTTATAATACATACAGAGTTTAAGAAATATGGAGGTGTCCGATATGAGTGGACGTTTAAATTCTAATCTTGGAACAATCGTTATCAATACTGATGTCATCGCTATGTATGCGGGAAGTGTTGCAGTAGAATGCTTTGGTATTGTAGGTATGGCAGCAATCAGTATGAAAGACGGACTTGTAAAATTATTGAGAAAAGACAGTCTAAAACATGGAATCAATGTTAAGGTTGAGGACAATAAGATTACTCTGGATTTTCATGTAATTGTAGCTTATGGTGTAAGTATTCAGGCAGTATCTGATAATCTGATGAGCAACGTGAAATATAGAGTGGAGTCATTCACTGGTATGGAAATTGAGAAGATCAATATCCTGGTGGAAGGCGTGCGTGTAATAGATTAGTTAAGGAGGAACTGGTGGTGAGTACAAATACCATGGATGCGAAGCTTCTTGCCAAGATGTTTTTGGCAGGCGCGAAAAATCTGGAAGCAAAAAAAGAGTGGATTAACGAGTTGAATGTTTTTCCTGTTCCCGACGGAGATACAGGAACTAATATGACATTGACTATTATGGCTGCGGCCAATGAAGTAAGTCAGATGGAATCGGTAACATTGGAGAAGCTGGCAAAGGCAATTTCAGGCGGATCTTTAAGAGGAGCCAGAGGAAATTCCGGTGTTATTTTATCTCAGTTGCTTCGAGGCTTCACCAAAGGTGTGGCTAAGGCAGAAACACTGGATTGTGTTACCATCGCAAAAGCAATGGAGAAGGGAGTAGAGACTGCTTATAAGGCAGTTATGAAGCCCAAGGAAGGAACCATTCTGACTGTTGCCAAGGAGGCAGCGGCAAAGGCTGTGGAACTGTCTGAAGACTGTGATGATCTGCAGGCATTTTTCGAGGAGATATTTGCCCATGCCCAGGCAACTCTTGACAAGACTCCAGAGATGCTTCCTGTGCTGAAAGAAGCCGGTGTGGTGGATTCAGGCGGACAGGGACTTGTGGAAGTCTACAGAGGTGCTCTGGATGCCTTTATGGGTAAGGAGATTGACTATACCTTTGAGAGTGCTCCGAAGTCCACAGTGACAAAGGCAGCACCGCAGGCAGAAGCTGACATTAAATTCGGTTACTGCACGGAGTTTATCATTTTGCTGAATGAGTCCATGAGCCATGAGGAGGAGCTTTCCTTCAAAGATTATCTGATATCCATCGGAGATTCCATTGTGGTGGTGGCTGACGATGAGATTGTAAAAGTACATGTGCATACCAACGATCCGGGCCTTGCGATTCAGAAAGCTCTGACTTATGGACAACTTTCCCGTATGAAGATTGATAACATGAGAGAAGAGCATCAGGAAAAGGTAATCAAAGATGCTCAGAAGATGGCCGAGATGCAGCTTGCAAGCACTCCTATGAAGGAGGTTGGCTTTATTTCTGTTTCAATCGGAGAAGGCGTGAAGGAGATTTTCACAGAACTTGGTGTGGATTATCTGATCGAAGGCGGTCAGACCATGAATCCCAGTACAGAAGATATGTTAAATGCCATTGAGAAGGTACATGCAAAGACCATCTTTATCCTTCCCAATAACAAAAATATCATCCTGGCTGCTAACCAGGCCAAGGCGTTGACTGAAGATAAGAAGATTATCGTAATCCCCACAAAGACTGTTCCTCAGGGAATCACGGCTGTAATTAACTATGCTCCTGAGAGAAGCGTGGAGGAGAATGAGCAGGAAATGCTGGAAGAGATTCAGCATGTGAAGACTGGTCAGATTACTTATGCAGTGAGAGATACTCACATTGACGATAAAGAAATTCATGAGCACGATATTATGGGAATTGGCGATCATGGTATGCTGGCAGTTGGCCATAGTGTTCGTGAGGTGGCTTTGGAGACAGTAAAAGCCATGATGGATGAAGACTCAGAGCTGATTAGTGTTTATTATGGCGAAGATGTGGACGAAGAGGCTGCCGAAGAGCTTCTTTCAGAACTGGAAGAGAGTTATCCGGACTGTGATGTGGAGCTTAATTATGGCGGACAGCCCATTTATTATTATGTGATTTCTGTGGAGTAGACTTATGACACAGCGACGGTTACGGGAGTTGAAGGGGATTGGCGAGAAGACGGAGCAGCTTTTTGCCAAGTTAAACATTCGCTCCATCGAAGATTTGCTGTTGTATTTTCCCCGCAGCTACGATATCTATGAGGCTCCGGTGGACTTTGACAAGATTCAGGCCGGGAAGGTACTGACAGTGGCTGGTACTATCGTCAAAAGCGTGGGGATGACCAAAGTACGTAATTTAACGATTGTGACCACAACTATTGCAGGCGAGGGCGGACAGCTCTCGCTTACATGGTTTAATATGCCTTTTTTGCGGAATACGCTGCGAAAAGGTTATCGTTTTCTGTTTCGGGGGAAGGTGGTGTCTCATAATGGCGTACTGACCATGGAACAGCCCAAAATCTATACCCCTGCCCAGTATGAACCTTTGCTTCACAGTATGCAGCCCATCTACGGGCTGACTGCGGGGCTGTCCAATCAGGCAGTGGTAAAGGCCATGCGTCAGGCTCTGGAATTTAAGGAGCTGTATCCCGAATATCTGGCAGAAGAGGTACGAAGACACTATCAGCTTGCCGATTACAATTTTTCTTTGGAAGCGATTCACTTCCCAAGAAATATGGAAGATTACAAAATTGCCCGCAGGCGGCTTGCCTTTGATGAATTTTTTTACTTTATTCTGGCTGTGCAGATGTTAAAGGGCAGAAAGGAAGAGGCAAAAAATGCATATCCCATGAAGCGGGTCTGGGAGACCGAAGAGATATTGGAGGCGCTGCCTTACCGGCTCACCAATGCCCAGCTTCGTACCTGGCAGGAGATTGAAAATGACCTGCAGGGGCAGCGGCTGATGTCCAGGCTTGTTCAGGGAGATGTGGGAAGCGGAAAGACAATCATTGCATTTTTGGCCATGATCATGGCTGCGAAAAACGGCTATCAGGCGGCTCTTATGGTTCCCACGGAAGTGTTGGCGTGTCAGCATTATGAGGATTTGTGTGAATTGCTTGAGACAGTCTCCATGGATTTTTGTCGCCCGGTGCTTCTGACTGGTTCCACCAAGGGAAAGGCAAGGAGAGCGGTTTATGAGCAGATTGAGCTTGGAAGCGCAAATCTGATTATTGGAACCCATGCATTGATTCAAGAGTCGGTAATCTATAAAAATCTGGCTCTTGTAATTACTGATGAGCAGCACCGCTTTGGTGTGAAGCAGAGGGAAGCCTTGGCAGAGCAGGGAGCGCCGCCAAACGTGTTGGTGATGAGTGCCACGCCCATACCTAGAACCCTTGCCATTATTTTATACGGAGACTTGGATATTTCTGTGATCGATGAGCTTCCGGCCAGACGTCTGCCCATCAAAAACTGTGTGGTGGACATCCGGTATCGGGAGAAATCGTATCAGTTTATCTACAGGGAAATCCAAAAAGGACATCAGGCTTATGTAATCTGCCCCATGGTGGAAGAGAGTGATGGTATGGAGGGAGAAAATGTATTGGATTACTCCCGAACCCTCCAGGACTACTATCGCGGTCAGGTGAAGGTGGAGTACCTTCATGGTAAGATGCGTTCTGTAGAAAAAAACGAGATTATGACCAGATTCTCTCAGGGAGAGATTCAGGTTCTTGTGTCTACTACCGTTGTGGAAGTGGGGGTGAATGTTCCAAATGCCACGGTGATGATGGTGGAAAATGCAGAACGATTTGGTTTGGCTCAGCTTCATCAGCTTCGGGGACGTGTGGGAAGGGGAGATGCTCAATCCTATTGTATTTTTGTCCAGGGAACCGAAGGGGAGGATACGAAAAAGCGTCTGGAGATTTTAAATAAATCAAACGATGGCTTCTATATCGCCGGAGAGGACTTAAAGCTTCGAGGGCCGGGAGATCTGTTTGGGGTGCGTCAGAGTGGTCTGATGGAATTTCAGATTGGAGATATCTATCAGGATGCAGATGTGTTAAAATGTGCCAGTGAGGCTGTGAGTCAGATCCTTTCTCTGGACCCTGATCTTGAGTTAGAGCAACATGTTATACTTCGGCAAAAGTTGGAAAAATACATGCAGTATGGGCTTGAAAATATATGTTTGTAGAAAAAGACTTGTCATTTCATCTAAAAAGTAGTATTCTATT
>CAMQZX010000143.1 GCA_947039785.1 uncultured Lachnospiraceae bacterium
TTCTTCCTCTTTTCGGGTATTTATGCTGAATCATTGACTGCCAGACATGACAGAGCAAAGTCAGTCAGGTTTCTATCCCCAGATCTGGGAGCGATAGCGGTTAAAGCAGGCGAAGACTTCCTGAGAGCGGGGCATGGCAAGATTGGCACTTAAGTAGCTGCCCTCTGCCAGAGCGTCAAGTCCTTTTGTGCTCACAAGCTTCATCAATTCCTGCACTACCTGTCGGAGAGTCCTGCGGCCATCACAGTAGTGAAGCTGGGCATATTTCAACAGATAAGAGAGAGCAGTGGTCTGTTCGCTGTCCACCAATTGTTCCACATATCGCAGATCTATGGTATCCCGGTTGATGGAGAAGGCATCCTTTCCCATGGTTTTCATTTTAATTCTGCCATTTCCCTTAAAATCCCGACTTGTTTTTGGAATGCGGCGATAGTCTGGTATGGGAATGGTGGTCTCGGGCAGCTTTAGAGGTGGGAACTGAGCAGCGGCCTCTTTAGCAAAAGCAGTGATTTCCTTGGGAATATAGCGATCCATCTGGATAATGCAGTCTGCCACATGGAAATAGGAGCCGGAGCTTCCTGCCACCATAATAGAGGAAATTGCCTGCTTCTCATACAATACCTGTACTCGTTCGATGAAAGGTGTGATGGGCTCCTGGTTTCGGTGAACTACTCGCTGCATCAATTCATCCCGTATCATAAAATTGGTGGCACAAGTGTCTTCGTCGATGAGAAAGAGCTGGGTGCCGGCTTCCATGGCTTCGATGACATTGGCTGCCTGGGAGGTACTGCCGCTGGCATCCTCTGTGGTGAAGGAGCGGGTTTCCTTGCCGTTTGGCAGGTTGTTGATAAACATGGAAATGTCTGTGTGCTGAATGCTGCGGCCATCTTCTGCCCGAATTTTCATGGCAGTGGCATCGGTGATCACATATTCCCGTCCGTCTCCGGCAATATGATTGTATACACCCAGCTCTAAAGCCTTCAAAAGTGTGGACTTTCCATGATATCCTCCGCCCACAATCAAAGTGATTCCCTTACGGATTCCCATTCCGGTCAGGGGACCGTGGTGGGGGAGATTCAAAGCAATCTCCATGGAAGATGGGGAGAGAAAGGCAGTAGCCTTTTTCATGGGACGTGGGGAGACGCCGCTTTCTCTGGGAAGAACGGAGCCGTTTGCCACAAAGGCAACCAATCCCAGCGCTTCAATCTGCTCTCGGATATACTGCTGATCCTCAGCCAGTTCAATGACAGACGCAACCTTGTTTTTGTTTAACCGTTTGTAATACAAAGTCCGGTGGATACAATCTGGCAGGAAATCAAAAAGGATTTTAATCAATTCAGTGGAGTTGATGGTCCGTCCATTGGCAGGAAATCCGATTTCCATGCGAATCAGTACATTGCCGGTGGAAGGATCAATCTTACAGGCACTGCGCTCTAAAATCTCCTGCCCCGGACGACTGATAGCAATCAGACCGCTCTTGCCGGAACCCTTTGCTTTAAAATTATATTTGTCAATTTCCTGATAAAACAAACGGGTGAGGTGATCCTGTAAAGCAATCCTCTTATGCGCCAGATTATACAAAGCTCCCGGAAACGCTGCCTTTTCTCCAGACACCAGAATGCTCACCTTAGAAGGAGAGGCAAAAGGATCTCCCTGTACATGATCAATATTCAAAACATACTCCCCGAACTGATAACTGCCGCGGGTATCCTTATAAGCCGGATAACTTTTCCGATTAATGGCAGTCAGTATATTTCTTAAATCAATATGACTCTTCATAATACCTCCTGTACAAATGCATATGATTAAGATGCAAAGTTGCAGTTCATATTTCACGTCTTAATCATTATAATTTACAAATATTTTGTATTAAGATTTCTTGTATTTACCAGGTAAACACACTATATTGATTGTACATCAAATTTTCCTTTAACACCATAGCTGAAATACAAAAAGCTATGAATCAATGTTTGACAATGGTGAAAGAAGAATTTTTGATGTGAAACCTTTTTTTGAGAGTGAATGGTTTCAGAAATTAAAAATTGGGAAATATTTGAGCAAGGGAAGATAAGCGGGAAATTGTTTATTTTCCCTCTTTTCATTTGGGGCAGTTTCGTGTATCATAGATAAGATGGCGGCAGAAGACTGTGAAGCTGGAGCGGATGGGCGGTGCTGCCGATGAGAACGAAAGAAAGTGTATAAAATCATGAGTGTAACCTTAGTGTTTCAGCAAATGGTGATTATTTTTCTTCTGGCAATTGCAGGATATTTGCTGATGAAGCTGAATATTTTCTCAGATCATGCAGGGAAGGATATCTCCAGACTGGTTATCAATCTCTGCAACCCGGCCATGATGCTGTCCAGTGTCTGGAGCAGTGATGTGGAAATATCCATGAAAAATCTGGCAGAGGCTTTTGCTATCAGTGTGTGTATTTACGCTGCTTTGGTAGTGATGGGGTTTTTGGTGCCGTGGATTATTGGGGCACCGAAGGGTCAGAAGAGCCATTACAATCTGATGACAATTTTCGGAAATGTGGGATTTATCGGAATTCCGGTGGTTTCGGCAGTGCTGGGACCTTCTGGAGTTATTTATACCATAATGTTTAACATCTGCTTTACTCTTTTGATGTATACTTATGGAATCACTTTGGTAGTGAAGGACTTTTCCGATAAAAAGATGGAGTTTAAGCCTGAAAATCTGGTCAATGTGGGAACAATCTGCAGTATTGCCAGTATTCTTCTGTATATCTCACAGATTCAGCTTCCAACGATTATAACAGAAAGCATCAATTACGTGGGAAGATCCACCACATTTTTAAGTATGGTGGTAATCGGAATCAGTCTGGCCCAGGCGCCGCTGAAGGAGACCTTTGGGGATAAGAGGATTTACCTGTTTGTATTGGTGCGGCAGTTTTTGATTCCTGTGATTTTAGGCTTGATTTTAAAGCTATTTGTAACAGATCCTCTGATTTACGGAGTGACCATTATCATGATGTCTGTTCCGGTGGGAAGCATGTCACTGATGATGGCAGAAAATGCAGAAGTGGACGGAAGGCTTTTTTCCAGAGGAATTGTAGTCAGTACATTGCTGTCAGTTATTACGATTCCACTGGTGGTAGCGTTTATATAAGATGGTTATTTGATATGGAAACTATATACCGAATCAGGCAGAGGGACATTCCTCTGTGAATATATAAGAAAACGCAGGAGAATAAGAAATAATAAAGAATAATACAAAGAAAGGACGAAGAGACCATGAAATGGAACAAGTTTACCTTGAAGACTACCACGGAAGCTGAAGACGTGGTAATTTCCACACTGGCAGACATCGGAATCCAGGGCGTGGAAATCGAGGACAAGCAGCCATTGACAGAAGAGGACAAAAAGCAGATGTTTGTGGATATTATGCCGGAAGGTCCGGCAGATGATGGCGTGGCTTACCTGAGCTTCTACCTGGACGTGGACGAAGACAAGGATGAAATCTTAAGACGTGTCTGTGAGGAACTGGCAGATTTGGCAAACTATATGAATCTGGGTGAGTGCAGTATTGTGGAGTCTGAGACAGAAGACAAAGACTGGATTAATAACTGGAAAGAGTACTTCCACCAGTTCTATGTGGACGATATTCTGATCATTCCTTCCTGGGAAGAGGTAAAGCCGGAAGATCAGGATAAAATGATTCTCCACATTGATCCGGGAACTGCATTTGGAACAGGAATGCACGAAACCACTCAGCTTTGTATCCGCCAGCTGAAAAAATATGTGACATCCGAGACACAGCTTCTGGATGTGGGAACAGGAAGCGGAATTCTGGGAATCATTGCACTGAAGCTGGGGGCGAAGCATGTGGTGGGAACGGACCTTGATCCATGTGCTGTATCAGCGGTGGAGGAGAATACCCAGGTAAACGGCGTGCCGGAAGGCGATTTTGACATGATGATCGGTAACATCATTGACGACAAAGAAGTACAGGAAAAAGTGGGCTACAACAAATACGACATTGTGGTGGCAAATATCTTGGCAGATGTGCTGGTACCCCTGACTCCGGTGATCATTAATCAGATGAAGCCGGGAGCTATCTACATCACTTCCGGCATTATTGATATGAAGGAAAAGGAAGTTCGCCAGGCTGTGGAAGCGGCAGGACTGGAGATTTTAGAGGTGACATACCAGGGAGAATGGGTATCTGTCACTGCACGAAAGGGTTGTTAAGGTATGCATCGTTTTTTTGTGGAGCCTTCCCAGATTGAAGGCAATTATATTCACATCACAGGCAAGGATGTGAATCACATTAAAAACGTCCTGAGGATGAAGCAGGGAGAAGAAATCCTGATCAGCGACGGCGATAAGCAGGAGTATACCTGTTATATTGAGCAGCTGGAGGCTGAAGAAGTGCTGGCTCACGTTATCTACGTGGAGGAAGCGGGGTTTGAGCTGTCCAGCAAGATTTATCTGTTTCAGGGGCTTCCAAAAAGTGACAAAATGGAACTGATCATACAAAAGGCAGTGGAGCTTGGGGTCTGGGAAGTGATTCCCGTGGCAACCAGCCGTGCGGTGGTAAAATTAGATGAGAAGAAAGCCGCAAAGAAAGTGGCGCGCTGGCAGCAGATTGCAGAGAGCGCAGCAAAGCAGTCCAAGCGAATGCGCATCCCCAAGGTCCATCCGGTGTGCAGCTTTCAGGAAGCTTTGGAGTATGCAAAGCAGTGCCACGTGAAGATGATTCCCTATGAACTGGCAAGGGGAATGAAGGCCACCAGACAATTGATTGACAGTATTGAGCCTGGCCAGTCCATTGCCATTTTCATTGGCCCGGAAGGCGGGTTTTCTGAGGCGGAAGTGGAAGGGGCAATAAGCCATGACATACAGCCAATCACTTTAGGCAAACGAATACTTAGAACAGAGACAGCAGGACTGGCTGTTCTGTCCATACTGATGTTTCAACTGGAATCAGATGAAAGTTGAGAAAGTTACGATTCATTGGCATATGCTATGGAGGTAAGAATGGAAGCATATTTAGATAATTCTGCCACCACCAGATGCTACAAAGAGGTGGCGGATGTTGTATATAAAGTGATGATGGAGGACTATGGAAATCCTTCCTCCATGCATCAAAAAGGTGTGGAAGCCGAGAAATATCTGAAAGAAGCTCAGAGCATCATTGGAAAGATTTTAAAAGTTAATGAGAAGGAGATTCTTTTCACCTCTGGAGGAACAGAATCCAACAATCTGGCTTTGGTGGGAGCTGCCATGGCAAACAAAAGAGCCGGTAACCGGATTATCACCACAGCTGTGGAACATGCTGCTGTCGGCGCACCAATGCAATTTTTAAAAGAGCAGGGGTTTGATTTGGAGGTACTTCCGGTGGACTCCCGTGGTGTGGTGAAAATGGATGCCTTAGAAGAGGCTCTTACTCCGGATACGATTCTGGTGTCCACCATGTATGTAAACAATGAAGTGGGAGCCGTACAGCCAGTGGCAGAGATTGGAAAGCTGGTACATGAGAAATGTCCTAAGGCACTGTATCATGTAGATGCCATCCAGGCTTTTGGAAAATATCGGATTTTGCCGAAAAAGGCTGGAATTGACCTTTTATCTGTCAGCGGACACAAGATTCATGGACCAAAAGGTGTGGGATTTCTTTACATCAACGAGAAGGTTAAGGTACAGCCTCAGATTTTAGGCGGCGGACAGCAGAACGGAATGCGCTCCGGAACAGACAATGTGCCTGGGATTGCTGGGCTTGGAAAGGCTGTGGAACTAAGTTATCAGAATTTCGATAAAAAAATTGAACATTTATACAAGATTAAACGATTGTTGATAGAAGGACTGGAACGTATAGATCAGGTGGTAGTCAACGGAATGGCAGTGGAAGAAGGAGCGCCTCATATTGTCAGTGCCAGCTTCCTGGGAGTGAGAAGTGAAGTGCTTCTTCACACTTTGGAGGACAGGGGAATTTATATTTCGGCAGGTTCTGCCTGCTCCACCCACAAACGCGCCGGCAGCGCCACACTAACTGCCATGGGGCTGAAAAAATCACAGATGGAGACCACAGTGCGTTTCAGTTTTGAAGAAGATACAAATGAGGAACAGATTGAATATTGCCTGCAGGTGCTGCGGGAGGTATTGCCGATGCTTAGAAAATATGCCCGGCGTTAGAGGAGAGAGAAGATGACATTTCATTCATTTTTGATTAAATATGCAGAGATAGGGTTAAAGGGAAAGAACCGCTATCTGTTTGAGGACGCTTTGGTGCGTCAAATGGAATTTGCCCTTTCGAAAGTGGAGGGAGAATTCAAAGTGCGTAAGGAACAGGGAAGAGTCTATGTGGATTGTCTCACTGAGTATGACTATGATGAGACTGTGGAGGCTCTTCAGAGAGTGTTTGGTATTGCAGGAATCTGCCCTACCGTTGTCTATGAAGACGAAGGCTTTGAGAAGTTGGGAGCAGAGATTGTAAAATATCTGGGCGAGATGTATGGAGATTTTGATAAGAGCTTTAAGGTGCACGCTCGCCGTGCCAGAAAAAGCTATCCTATCAATTCCATGGAGTTAAATGCGCAGCTTGGGGGCGTGGTGTTGGATGCTTATCCAAAGTCCCACGTAGATGTACATAAGCCGGAGATTCTGCTGTGTGTGGAAGTACGTGAGAAGATTTATGTATATTCTGAGACCATTCCGGGACCTGGCGGTATGCCGGTGGGAACCAATGGAAAGGCTATGCTGCTTCTCTCTGGTGGAATCGACAGTCCGGTGGCGGGATATATGATTTCCAAGCGAGGTGTACAGATTGATGCCGTATATTTCCATGCTCCGCCATATACCAGTGAGAGAGCCAAGCAGAAGGTGGTAGATTTGGCAAAGCTGGTGGCCAAATACAGCGGCCCAATTCGTCTTCATGTGGTAAACTTTACAGACATCCAGTTGTATATTTATGAAAAATGCCCTCATGATGAGCTTACCATTATTATGCGCCGTTATATGATGCGCATTGCGGAGCATTTTGCAAAGGAAAGTAATTGTCTGGGGCTGATTACAGGTGAGAGTATTGGACAGGTAGCAAGCCAGACCATGCACAGTCTTGCAGCTACTAATGAGGTATGTACACTTCCGGTGTATCGTCCGGTGATAGGTTTTGACAAGCAGGATATTGTGGATATTGCTCTGAAAATCAACACTTATGAGACTTCTATTCTTCCATTTGAGGATTGTTGTACCATCTTTGTGGCAAAGCATCCGGTAACCAAGCCGAACATTAATGTGATTAAACGTTCTGAGACCCATTTGGAAGAGAAGATCAATCAGCTTATGGAAGAGGCGTTATCCACTACTGAGATTATTACCATCGAATAGTGTTTAAATAGTAATTACCAAGCAGGTGCAGGCTGAGCCTGCATCTGCAGAGGATTTTGAACAAAAAAAAGACGTTGCATTCTGCAAACGCCTTCTTTGATTGTTAAACAGTATAAGGTTCAATCTTTGCAAGTACTTCAGTCAGAGCCTCGCCATCTGCGTGAATGTTCAGGTCGATGGATTTGGATAAGTCAAGACTGAAAATACCCATGATAGATTTTGCATCAATTACGTATCTTCCGGAAACCAAATCGAAATCGCAGTCGAATTTGCTGATTTCGTTGACAAAAGATTTAACTTTATCGATAGAGTTCAGTGAAATTTGAACAGTTTTCATAATAAATCCTCCCATTGTGTTTAAATTAGTTGCTATAAGATAATCTTACAGTTTTGAAAATAAAAAGTCAAGGCGAAACATTTAAAACTTTATATTAAATATGAGGAAGAGATTTTTCCCTATCCGTTGCAACCATTGTAATTACAGAGAAAGTCAGAGGTGTCACATGAATAAAAAAGTTGCCCTGCACAATCTGGGATGCAAAGTAAATTCATATGAAATAGAAGCCATGCAGCAGCTTCTGGAGGAAGCGGGATATGAAATTGTGCCCTTTGCCCCAGGTGCAGATGTTTATATTATTAATACCTGTACCGTTACCAACATTGCCGATCGAAAGTCTCGCCAGATGCTTCACAAGGCAAAAAAGATGAATCCAGGGGCTGTGGTGGTGGCTACCGGCTGCTACGTTCAGTCTGATCAGGAAAAGCTGAAGGCAGACGAAGCCATTGATTTGATCGTGGGAAACAATCAGAAGCAGCACATTGTGGAATTGCTGGCAGAATATGAGGAAACACAACAGGAAATTTCCAGTGTAATCAATATTAACCAGACGAAAGAATATGAGTCGCTACAGATTCGCAAGACAGCAGAACACGCCAGAGCTTACATCAAAGTGCAGGATGGCTGCAACCAGTTTTGCACCTACTGCATCATTCCCTATGCCAGAGGAAGAGTGCGAAGCCGCAGTAAGGATGATGTGGTGGCGGAGGTACAGCGTCTGTCAGAGGCTGGCTATAAAGAAGTGGTGCTGACGGGAATCCATTTGAGTTCCTACGGCCTGGATTTCCCGGAAGGAAAAAAAGATTCTTTGTTATCTCTCATTGAAAGTGTTCACCAGGTAGAGGGAATCACCAGAATCCGTCTTGGTTCTCTGGAGCCCAGAATTATTACGGAAGAATTTGTCAGAGGAATTGCGTCGCTGGAAAAGGTATGTCCTCATTTCCACCTGTCCCTGCAGAGTGGATGTGATACCACGCTAAAAAGGATGAACCGCCGCTATGACAGCAGTGAATATGGGGAAAAATGTGCGCTTTTAAGACAGGTATACCAGGCACCGGCGCTGACCACAGATGTGATTGTGGGCTTTCCGGGGGAGACAGAAGAAGAATTTGCCGCGTCTTATGAATTTGTAAAGAGTATTGATTTTTATGAGACTCATATTTTTAAATATTCCAAACGGAAAGGCACCAAGGCGGCTGTCATGGACAACCAGATCCCGGAAATGGTGAAGGGGGAGCGCAGTGACAGAATGCTGGAGCTTCACGATGGACAGGCAAACAAGTATGAGCAGCAATTTATGGGAAAAGTCGTGGAGATTCTTCTGGAAGAAATTCTGGTGGAAGATGGAGATGAATACTTTATTGGTCATACCAGAGAGTATATCAAAGCTGCTGTAAAGAGGCGGGAAGGCATGAACCAGAACGATGTGGTAAACTGTACTGTACAGGGGTTTTTAAAGCCCCATATACTGCGGTGCGGGGAAATGTAAAGGTACAGGATTTCAATGTCCGCTTTGCTTTCAGTGGGTTTCTAAAGTAGGGATTGTAATTTCTTCCTGTTTATATTAAAATATACTTTAATTGGATCTATTTATATCTAATTATATCTTTTTTATACATTTCATAATGAATATGACGAATCTCTCACAATTGGACAGGGGTTCGATGAAAATACAAATAAATTCAAAATTTTAAACAGATAAGGGCGTGAGAAATATGGCAGAGAATAATTTAAATCATACACAGTTTTTTAAGACAAAACCAGACATTGAAGTACAGGTAAAGGAAGTACTGGAGCTGGTGTACAATGCAATGGATGAGAAAGGATACAATCCGGTAAATCAGATCGTAGGTTACATTATGTCTGGAGATCCTACTTACATTACAAGTCACAAGGGGGCTCGCAGCATGATCATGAAAGTGGAGCGGGACGAGATTGTGGAAGAATTGTTGACAGAGTACATTCGTAACAAATCCTGGGAACGATAGGATATGAGAATAATGGGGTTGGATTTTGGTTCTAAGACAGTGGGAGTTGCCATCAGCGACCCCCTTGGTTATACTGCCCAGGGAATTGAGATCATACGCAGAAAGCAGGAAAATAAGCTCAGGCAGACATTGGCTCGCATTGAGGCACTGATTGAGGAATACCAGGTGGAATCCATTGTGTTGGGGTTCCCCAAAAATATGAATAATACCATTGGCGACAGGGCTGAGAAGTCTTTGGAGTTTAAGGCAACTCTGGAAAGGCGGACAGGTCTGCCTGTTGTCATGTGGGACGAAAGACTGACGACGGTAGAGGCTAACCGTACCATGATTGAGAGTAAGATACGACGGGAAAACAGGGGAAAATATGTGGATGAGCTGGCCGCTATTTTTATTTTGCAGGGATATTTGGATTACCAGTCAATGTCGAAAGGATTAGAATAAAAATATATGGACAAGATTAAATTTATAGAGAAT
>CAMQZX010000144.1 GCA_947039785.1 uncultured Lachnospiraceae bacterium
GTGCCATCAGCCCCAAAACACCTCGCGGGACAGTGGTGCGTGAACAGTAACAAAATCTATTCTATCATGTTAACAACTAAAATATTGTCGCATTCCCCATACCCCTCCACCAGGCGATCCGTCAGAATTGTCGATGCCGGAAATGAGGCAAAGGTTACGGAACTTACGTTGCCGAATTTGGAATAGTCACTAAGTATGTAACATTTTTTGCATTGAAACATGGCTGTTTTCTTAATCAGGGCTTCGTTGGCATCGGGTGTGGTGAAGCCTTCGCTTTTGGTGATTCCGTTGGTGCCAAAAAAGCCTTTCGTAAAATGATAGCTCTGCAGCGTCTGCATGGCCTGATTACCCACCACCGCTTCTGTGGAACCTTTCAGCTCGCCGCCTACAAGTAACACCCGCATTCCCTGAGCGGCCAGGGTCTGTGCATGAACCACTGCGTTGGTAACAAAGGTGGCGCTTTGCTCTGTTATATAATCCAGCATATATCCGGTGGTGGTTCCTGCATCCAGATACACAAAGTCCTCCGGTTCAATGAGAGATGCCGCATATCTGGCCACCAATTGCTTTTCTGCTTTGTTCACCTCAACCTTCTGAGCCACAGTAGGCTCATGAGAAGTAAAAGCCTTATCCACCGCCACAGCGCCGCCGAATACTTTCACCAGCTTACCGGCCTTGTCTAAAGCTGTAATATCTCTGCGAACAGTGGATTCCGACGTTTGAAGCAGATTTTTAATCTCTGTCATAGTTACACTCTTCTTCTCATCTAAAAGCTTCAATATCAATTCGTAACGTTGTTCTGTTAACATATTTTCCTCCAAATATGAGGTCTGCACTGGCGAAATCTATTTTCTGCTCTTTTTGTATTCCTCCACGTTGGTCTCCAGCACAACCTTACGAATCGGCAGAATACTTCCCGGCGATACAGACAGCTCATCTACTCCCATAGATAAAAATTCCTGGGTCAGTTCCAGATCTGCTCCCAGTTCTCCGCAGATTCCTGCCCATATTCCCTCTCTATGAGCACTTTCTACCACCATGGCAATCATTTTCAGTACAGCAGGATGATGAGGATCATAGAATTCATCCAGCTTCGTGTTCTGACGGTCAATGGCCAGAGTATACTGCGTCAGATCGTTGGTACCAATGCTGAAAAAGTCCACATGCTTTGCCAGCTCATCACTAATCAGGACTGCCGCAGGTGTCTCAATCATAATTCCCTGTTCCGGTTCCCCGAACTCTATCCCCTGTTGTAACAGTTCCTTTTTCACTTCCTCTACAATTTCCTGAATTCTGCACACTTCTCTCACGCTGGTGATCATAGGATACATGATGGCAATTTTTCCATAAGCGCTGGCACGGAACAAAGCTCTTAGCTGAGTCTTAAATACCTCCGGACGAGTAAGGCAGATACGGATAGCACGATACCCCAGTGCAGGATTTTCCTCTTTCTCCATCTCAAAATAATCACACTGTTTATCTGCTCCGATATCCAGTGTACGGATGATTACCCGCTTACTTGCCATGGTTTCTGCCACAGTTTTATAAATTTGAAATTGCTCCTCCTCAGAAGGATAATCATCTCTCTCCAAATAAATAAATTCGCTGCGGAAAAGTCCAATGCCTCCGGCATCATTTTGCAGTACGGTTGCAAGATCTTTTATATTTCCAATATTAGCATACAGCATGATTTTCTGACCGTCAAGGGTGATGTTTTCTCTGCCTTTCAAGGTCTGGAGTAACTGCTTTTTCTCCTGTTCCTGACGTTGCTTTTCCAGCATTTCCTCCAAAAACGCCTCATCCGGGTCCACATAGATCTTCCCGTTCATGCCATCTACAATTCCAAGCTTGCCATCCACAGTATCATCCAGCGGCAGAGAGGTTCCAATCAAAGCCGGAATACTCATTGTCCTGGCCAGAATAGCTGTGTGGGAATTTAAAGAACCATGTACTGTAACAAAGGATAACACCAGATCTTTATCAAGCTGTACGGTCTCAGAAGGCGCCAGATCATCTGCCACAATAATCACTTTCTCCCCAGCCTGAATCTGATTTCCGGAACTTCCGTTTAATATGGCTAGAAGCCTTTCTGAAATATCCTTTACGTCGGCTGCCCGCTCTCTCATATAGTCATCGTCCATGGAAGAAAAAATATGGGAAAAATTATCTCCAGTAGTTGCTACTGCATATTCAGCATTTACCATCTGGGTACGGATGATATTTTCCACAGATTCGTTGTAATCATCATCCTCCAGCATCATCTGATGAATTTCGAAAATTGCAGCATTGGCTTCTCCCACTTCTTTTAGAGCTTTGTCATACAACTGCTGCAATTGCTCAATCCCATCTTTTCTGGCCTGATTATAACGTGCCAATTCGCTGTCTGCATCTTCAATTCTTGTACGCTTTACTTGCTGCTCATCTTTTCTATATACACTGATTTTTCCAATGGCAATTCCGCCAAATACACTTTTTCCACTATAAATCTGCATCGTATGTTCTCCTCTATCGACTAATTGAACTCAAATCCTATTGAAAAACCCCGTAGCATTATTTCGTTACGGGGTTTCGAAATGTTACAGATTTTCCTGCATAAATTTGCTTACAGTCTCGTATGCTGCGTCTTCATCAGCTCCGTCGAAGGTAAGAGTAACCTCCTGCCCCTTCTTTACAGCCAGTCCCATAATTCCAAAGATTCTCTTACAATCTCCTGACTTTCCGTCCTTTTCAAGCTTAATGCTGCAGGCAAATCCCTTGGCCACCTTTACCAGCTCTCCTGCCGGGCGTGCATGTATACCTTCCTGATCTGTGATTACGTACTTAAATTCTCTCATTTTATTTTCCTCCATTTATGTTTATTTAATTTTTTATAGCTCTGTCCTATTCTTATAAAATAACTCTTTACCGCTTTTTATTTTTCCCAAAACGTTAATCAACTCTTTTCTTCAAAGCTCCCAAAAGCACCGCTGACACCAGTGTACCCACAGCCAATGCAACCAGATACATAATGGCATTTCCCACCACCGGAAATACGAAAATTCCGCCATGAGGTGCCATCAGGGTACAGTTAAACAGCATGGATAAGGCTCCTGCCACTCCTGAACCAATAATACAGGAAGGAAGTACATGAAGAGGGTCAGATGCTGCAAAAGGAATGGCACCTTCTGTGATAAAGGCAAGTCCCATAATAAAGTTAGTCGGACCTGCGTCTTTCTCTTCTTTTGTGAATTTATGCTTAAACAGCAGAGTCGCCAGTGCAATGGCACATGGAGGTGTCATTCCTCCAATCATAACTGCTGCCATAATGTCATAATTTCCTGCCGCAATAGAAGCTGTACCGAATACATATGCCGCTTTGTTAAATGGACCTCCCATATCAATGGCCATCATGCCGCCCAGAATCAGTCCCAGCACCACTTTGCTGGAGCCGCCCATACCAGTCAAGGCATTATTCAGTCCCGTATTAATACCGCCCATGATAGGTTCCACCACAAATGTCATAAACAGCCCCATAACTAAGATACCCACAACCGGGTAAATCAATACCGGTGCAATTTTCTCAATGGCCTGAGGAAGCTTATCACAAAGCTTGCGCAGACCAATGATCAGATATCCTGCTACAAAGCCTGCTACCAAAGCACCCAAAAATCCGGATTTACCGCCTGAGGCGATCATTCCTCCAACAAAGCCAACTGCCAATGCCGGTCTGTCGCCGATTGCCATGGCAATGAAGCCTGCCAATACAGGCAGCATAAATCCAAATGCTGTGTTACCTATATTTTTAAACAAAGCGGCCACTGGTGTAATGGTACCAAAGTTAACTCTCTGGTCTGCCGGAAGGGCATTCATATCTACACAAAGTCCGTCAATCAAGAATGCAATAGCAATCAGAATTCCTCCGCCCACTACGAAAGGCAACATATGAGACACACCGTTCATCAACTGTGTATAAATCTGATGGCCAACGCCGCTTCCGCTCTTTGTACTTCCTGATGTAGTCTGAGCGCCCGCCGCTGCATGATAAACAGGAACATTGCCGGAAATTGCCTGCTCCACCAATTGATCAGCCTTACTGATTCCGTCAGAAACCTGACAGATAATCACTTTCTTTCCATCAAAACGATCCATTGGCACTTGAGCGTCTGCTGCCACGATGATGCAGTCCGCATCCTGAATCTCCTGAGCAGTCAACACATTCTTCGCACCGCCGGAGCCTCGTGTCTCCACTTTAATAAAGCATTCCTTTGCTTTTGCCGCTTTCTCAATTCCCTCTGCCGCCATGTAGGTATGGGCAATACCAGTGGGGCAGGAAGTAACAGCCAGAAGCTTCACCTGTGCATTCTCAGCGTCCCCTGTATCCGCCAAACGCTCATCAATATCACTGCGTTCATCATCTGCCTTATCGATGATTTTTAAAAATTCCTCCACGGATTCGGCATTTCTAAGGTCATTAGAGAAATCCTCATCCATCATTAAAACAGATAATTTACTCAGTACGTCCAGATGAATGTTATCCTCTGTATTTGGTGCAGCAATCAGAAACATTAAGGTCACAGGTTCGCCATCCAGTGCATCGAAGTCCACACCATCTCTTACCACCATGGCTGCCAGTCCAGGCTTATTGACTGCATTGCATTTTCCATGGGGAATGGCAATTCCCTCTCCAATACCAGTGGTGCTTTCCTCTTCTCTGGCATACACCTGCTTACGATATGCTTCCACATCATTAATTTTTCCGCTCTTAGCCATAAGAGCAACCGCTTGATCCAAAGCTTCGTTTTTGCTCTTGGGCGCTGCGTCCAGACAAATACTCCTTTTGTCCAGTAAATCCGTAATTCTCATATCTAACTCCCTCCTAAATCAGTCTTTGATAAACATTTTCAATCTCTTTGCGAGTTGCCAGATGGTCAGAAAAGGCACTGGCGCTTCCCGCTGCAATTCCCATATAAAAAGCATGTTCATAATTCTGCTTATCCATCCAGCCAGCCACAAAGCCAGCCACCATGGAATCTCCTGCCCCCACACCGTTTACCAGCTTGCCCTTGGGTGCAGGTGATTCATATACGGCACCGTTCTCTGCAATCAATACAGCTCCCTCTCCGGCCATGGAAATCAGAACATTTCTGGCTCCCTGGTCCTGCAATTTTCTGCCGTAGGGAATTACTTCTTCTCTCGTTTTCAGTTCTACCTGGAAAATCTCTCCCAGCTCATGGTTATTGGGCTTAATGAGAAATGGATGGTACTCTAATACATTGACCAGCAAATCTCTTGTGGCATCCACCACAATCATGACATTTCTGTCGTTCAGCTTTTCCATAATATTCTGGTAAATGTCATCTGGCATGGTGGCCGGAATACTTCCCGAGAGAAAAAGTACATCGCCTTCCCCAAGGCGATCCAGCTTCCCCATCAACTGCATAACTTTTTCCTGGCCTATCTCTGGTCCGCATCCATTGATTTCCGTTCCATCTATGGATTTTAACTTCAGATTAATTCTGGAAACTCCCTGTTCAATTCGGATAAAATCTGATTGGACTCCCAGCTCATCCAATTCTCTCACAATCTCCTCTCCGGTGAATCCCGCCACAAATCCAAGAGCTGTGCTTCCAATCCCCAGATTTTTCAGGACTGTGGATACATTGATTCCTTTCCCTCCCGGAAGAATCATTTCGGAACTTGTACGATTAGTCAATCCCAATTTAAAGTCCTCCACGGAAACTATATAATCCAACGATGGGTTAAAGGTTACCGTATAGATCATCACATGACCTCCTTTTTATGATCCTGTTCTTTCTTTGTTGATTGTATTATAACGCCAAAATCGTTCAAAATCAATCAAACTATTTCACCAAATTTATGACCGTTTTTGGTTGAAATTGCACAACAAATTGATTTTTTCTGATTATCTATGACTGTTTTTGTTCTCTCTGTTGAAAAAGGTACCTGCCTGAAGGGCCTTTTGTATAATAAAGGATTCCAAAAAAATTTTCTATTATACAAAAAAAGACATCCCGTCGTCTGTAACTTCACAGACAGCAAGATGTCTTTTGACTGTAACATTCTATACAAATTATCCTGAATCTGAAATATCCTGTTCTTCCCTTAATATCAGCAGATTTCTGCTCCAGTCGGCATCTCTTTCTCCGGCTTCATCAGAGCAAGATTTCCGTCAGCATCCTCGGCGCACAGAAGCATACCTTCTGATACTACACCCGCCAATTTAGCAGGTTTTAAATTCACAAGTACCATAACCTTCTTGCCGATCATCTCCTCCGGCTTATAATGTTTGGCAATTCCGGATACGATCTGCTTCACCTGGCTGCCTACACGAACCTGAGAGCAGAGAAGCTTTTTGGATTTGGGAACTGGCTCACATTTGATGATTTCACCAACCTGGAACTGCATTTTTCCAAACTCATCAAAGGTAATCTCATCCTTCGGCTCAATATCGATTACTGGGCCTTCTGGCTCATCCTTCTCTTCCTCTACAGGAGGATGAAGCTCTTCTACTTTCGCCAGAACCTCCTTTACATCCAGGCGGGCAAAAAGGATTTCCGGCTTCTCTGTCACTTTTGTGCCGGATTCATATACGCCAAAGGTCTTTAAGGTATCCATCTCTCTTGGCTGTGCATTTAACTGAGCCAGAATCCGCTGAGTTGTCTCAGGCATAAAGGACTCCAGTAAAGTAGCTCCCATGCAGATACCCTCTACCAGGTTGTACAATACAGTAGCCAGACGATCCTTCTTGGACTCATCCTTTGCCAATGCCCACGGCGTTGTCTCGTCAATGTACTTATTCAGACGTTTAAACAGTGTGAAAATCTCTGTCATGGCATCTGCCACACGCAGATCATCCATCTTGGAAATCACTTTATCCACGGTACCTGTGGCAACTGCCTTCAGATCCTCATCTACAGGCTCACATACATTTGTGTTTGTCACAACGCCGCCAAAATATTTATTAGACATGGAAATGGTACGGTTTACCAGATTGCCCAGTGTATTGGCAAGCTCAGAGTTCATACGCTCTACCATCAGCTCCCAGGTAATTACACCGTCATTCTCAAACGGCATCTCGTGAAGAACGAAATAACGCACAGCGTCCACACCGAAGAAATCCACCAGCTCATCAGCATACAGCACATTTCCTTTGGATTTACTCATTTTTCCATCGCCCTGCAGCAGCCATGGATGACCAAAAATCTGTTTGGGCAGAGGCAGATCCAGTGCCATCAGGAAAATCGGCCAGTACAGTGTATGGAAACGGATAATATCTTTACCGATCAGATGCAGGTCTGCCGGCCAGTTTTTGTTAAACAGCTCTGTACTCTCTCCATCACACTCATATCCAATACCAGTGATGTAGTTGGTCAGGGCATCCAGCCATACATAAACCACATGCTTCGGGTCAAAATCTACCGGAATTCCCCATTTAAAGGAGGTTCTGGATACACACAGATCCTGAAGTCCCGGAAGAAGGAAATTATTCATCATCTCGTTTTTACGGGACACCGGCTGAATAAATTCCGGATGTGTATTGATATGCTCAATCAATCTATCTGCGTATTTACTCATTTTAAAGAAGTATGCTTCTTCCTTAGCTGGTTTTACTTCTCTGCCGCAGTCCGGACATTTGCCGTCCACAAGTTGAGATTCTGTCCAAAAAGACTCACAGGGGGTACAGTACAGACCCTCGTAAGAACTCTTATAGATATCTCCCTGATCATACAATTTCTTGAAAATCTTCTGCACCTGTTTCTCATGATAGTCATCTGTTGTCCTGATAAATTTGTCATAAGAAGTGTTCATCAGATCCCAGATATCCTTAATCTGTGAAGATACATTGTCTACAAATTCCTTCGGTGTGATTCCTGCTTCCTGAGCCTTCAGCTCGATCTTCTGGCCGTGTTCATCAGTTCCTGTCTGGAAAAATACGTCATATCCCTGCTGTCTTTTGAATCTGGCAATGCTGTCTGCCAGAACGATTTCATACGTATTGCCTATATGCGGTTTTCCTGAAGTATAGGCTATGGCTGTGGTCATATAATACTTTCCTTTGCTCATGTTCATTCTCCCTTCTGAATAATCATCTTAATTTCATAAAATGATGCAGGCGTCAGAAAGCCTGGCATCATAAAATAACACAAATAAAAAAGCCCTCCCTGAGAAAATCAGAGAAGACGAGAATCTCGTGTTACCACTTCTGTTCATCCTCACTTCGCAGCGAGAACCTCTGCGGGTACTTACCATACCCTGTCGCTATAACAGGCGAATCCTGTCGCAGCCTTACCAAATATCTCTCCGGCTCGGTGCGCCTCTCAGGAGCCATCTTCCGTCCCTCTCCATACTTTCCCTCTCAGCAACATATTCTGTATTCTCTGAAGCATACCCGACAAGCTTTCCCGGACAATTACACTTTCATAAGAAATACAGAAAAATTGGAAAATTCTCTGTAATACTTCTGATTGACCTACTCTCTCCGTCATTGTGTTTATCGCTATCGTTTATTTATGATTTCTATACCGTAGGATAACATACTTCCACCGCTTTTTCAAGGCTGAAATTCCCAGCTAAATCACCGAGGCCCCTTTTAGTTACTGTTCACACGCAGCGTGTTGCTGGGAACGGAGTGACAGTAACCCTTTTTATAAACCTTTGAATATCAAAACTGATATTTACAAAAAATGTAATTCCCCGTATAATACGATTGTACCAATACATACATATTCAGCCAGATAGTGCTGAATCCTTTGTCCGTATACTTACCGCTTTTATGATCTGAATTCAAAGGAGGTCTTGTCTTATGATACAATGCAAAAAATGTGGAACCTGGGCACCAGACGGAACAAATTACTGTCCATCCTGCGGCAGTCATCTGGATGCTCCGCAATACGGTTACGACCCGGAGTTATATTCCGAAGAAGATATTCAACAGAACCGTTTCATGGCAGTATTTTCCTATCTGGGAATTCTCTTTCTCATTCCTCTGATAGCAGGAAAGCATTCTCCCTATGTACGGTTCCACACCAACCAGGGAATTGTTCTGTTCCTCACAGAGTTGATCTTTAATGTTTGCCGCTCTGCAGTTCGAATTGCCAACCATTTCTCATTTATACACTTTGGATGGGTTTTGAGTATTTTAAATGTATTCTCCTATGTATTTTTAGTTCTGGCTATCTGGGGAATTATCAACGTGTGTACCGGAAAAGCAGCGAAGCTTCCCTTCATTGGAGAGATTCGAATTCTTCGATAAAACTTTTCCTTAAACTTTTTACATATACCTGACAGCAAAAAAGGGCCACCGGACCCACGTATGCTTAGTACTTAGAAAAGGTTCACTGGACCTTTTCACGTATGCTTAGCAACAAAAATCCCTGCCGTATCCATAGCTACATACGGCAGGGGATTTTTATGGCAAAAGGTCTCACTGACCTTTTAAAATTCTTGATTCAAAGTCTGACTGCTTCTTAGCCAAAGTATCTCTTTAACAGACCTTCGAAAGCTTTTCCGTGACGAGCCTCGTCTCTTGCCATCTCATGAACTGTGTCATGGATTGCATCCAGGTTAGCAGCTTTTGCACGTTTTGCAAGATCAAATTTGCCTGCTGTAGCACCGTTCTCAGCATCTACTCTCATCTCCAGGTTTTTCTTTGTACTGTCTGTAACAACCTCGCCCAGTAACTCAGCAAATTTAGCTGCATGCTCTGCTTCTTCGTAAGCAGCTTTCTCCCAATATAAACCGATTTCTGGATATCCTTCTCTATGAGCAACACGTGCCATAGCCAGGTACATACCAACTTCTGAGCACTCGCCTTCGAAGTTTGCTCTTAAATCAGCAAGGATGTCTTCGCTAACGCCTTTAGCAACGCCTACTACGTGCTCTGCAGCCCAAGATTTCTCGCCTTCCTGCTTTGTAAATTTATCAGCAGGTGCTTTACAGATTGGACATACTTCCGGTGCAGCTTCTCCTTCATAAACATAACCACATACATTACATACAAATTTAGCCCTGTCTCTTATACACATCTCCGAGCCCACGAGACTACGCTGCATCGG
>CAMQZX010000145.1 GCA_947039785.1 uncultured Lachnospiraceae bacterium
CCTTAAAGCGTCCAGAAACTGCATTCCTGCTTTACCAAAGTTCCCTTATCCACTTCCTCATCCTTGCCGCAACCGCTCAGATGCAAGGCCATCAAAACAGCCAAAATCAACAGCATCCAACGCTTTTTCAATCGTGTTCCATGTAATTTCATAACAGGTTCTCTCCTATATCTGTTTCTGTAATTTTTCTTATTGTACCCAGAATATAGAAAATAAGTCAGAGAAATGTGTGATACAATTTCTCTGACTTACCTTTACATCGACTGTCTGCAGACAATGGCTATGAAAATCATCATCAGCATCACTCCCCAACGAAATCCCAGGCATCCCAACAAAAATTCAAGCAATTTTCCAGAATCCGTCAATCCCATACAAACAACCGGCTGATCATTCCATCCGGCCGCCCAGGGTATCTCTATAGCGATACAAAATACCAGAATTATCATCAACATTGCCACCCATTTTCTCATAAGTATTCTCCTTTAGTCCTGTGTGTCTCCAAATTCCCCCCGAACGCTTCGTGACAAGTATAACATTTATAGAGATAATTTTCAATATCTAAAGATGTAATAACAGGGAATTCATTTTGATATCATATAACTATCTCTCTCCCAAACTTCCTTGTTCACATCCAGTCACTACGTGAGAGATCTTATCAGCACGCACCACTTTTTTAGACCTACAGTGGTATGCCTGATAAAAGTATACTTTTTAAAGGAGTATTTCTATGGATATAGGTAAACAGATCAAACAATTTCGTGTTACAAAAGGTTATACAGTAAATAAACTGGCAAATCTGGCAGGAATCTCCCAGAGCTATCTGCGTGATGTGGAGCTGGGAAACAAAAATCCCACGGTGGAGACTCTGTCCTACGTATGCGAAGCTCTGCAGATATCCCTGGCAGATTTTTTCAACGCATACTGCAGCCAGGAAGCCTCTCTGGATTCTCTCACCAAAGAAATCTACCGCCTGACTCCCTATCAGCGAAAAATGCTGGAACAATTTCTACATGCTCTTTCATCAAAAGAAAGTACCGAATCATAAAAATCAGAAAAGATCCATCCGACTTTTTCACACATATCTGACAGTTTAGAAAAGGTCTTCCGGACCTTTTCAAGCACGCCTGTCAGCAAAAAAACAGAAGGGAAATTGTTATTTGCAAATTCCCTTCCGTTTTCTATTTTACAGGCAAAGTCACCTTAATCCTGGTACCTCTGCCTACAATACTTTCCAGATCAATTGTTCCATGATGAAGAGCCACACTGTGTTTTACAATGGATAGTCCCAGTCCCGTTCCCTCAATCTCTTTGGAACGGCTCTTGTCAATCCGGTAGAAACGTTCAAAGATCCGCTCTTTTTCTGCAGCGGGAATTCCAATTCCGGTATCCTCCACCATAATCTGAGCTTCCTGTTTCTGCTGCTGGATGCTTAAGGTTACTTTGCCGCCCTGCACGTTGTATTTGATAGCATTTTCCAAAAGATTGTAAAGCAGTTCTCTTAATACCTGGATATTTCCCCGAATACTGGTGGATTCTCCCTCCAAAAGCATCTGTACTTCCCGTTCTTCTGCCTTGGAATGAAGCTGACAGATCACATCCTCGCCCAGAGATTTCAAATCCACCCCCTCCTCAACCGGCATCTGGTGATCCTGTTCCTCCAGCTTGGACAGCTTAATGATATCCCCCACCAACGTGGACAGCCGATTAGCCTCCTGATAGATGCGCCCCGCAAACTCATCCATATTTTCCGGCTTTGCCAGATGATTCATCATCAGCTCTGCATAGCCGGAGATGGACATCAACGGAGTTTTCAGTTCATGGGAGACATTTGCAGTAAACTCTCTTCGAATTTTCTCCGCCTGCATCTTCTCTGTCACATCCAGAAGAAAGATGACAGCACCACGGATTTCACCTTCTACCCGGACAGGATTTCCCAAAATCTGATAGATTCTTCCATCCAGTTCCAGCATCCGGTCATTGGACTCGCCTTTAAGTGCCAGCTCCAGACACTGTCTCAATGCATGATTTCTGCTGAGAGTTAAAATGTTTTTGCGAATGCACTCCTCTTTTGTGATATGAAACAGCTCCAAAGCTTTTTTATTGATAGATAAAATCACAGATTGATCTGTCACAACCAGTCCGTCCTGCATGTTCTCAGTGATAGCTTCATATTCCTCCTGCTTCTCCTGAATCGCCTCCATCTGACGGGCAATCTGCTTGTTTTGTTGATTGAGTCTTGTGAGAATGGGCGACAGCTCCTCATAAATATCATTTTCCAGAGGATTTTCCAAATCCAGAGAATTCAGCGGCTCCACCAGGTGGTTGGTCTGGCGTTTTGTCAAAAACATGGCCAGCGCGATTACAAAGAAGAAAATCAATGCCAGAGGCACGATACAGTCCTTCACCATCACCAACACACTATCTGTGGTTCTGGCAACCCTGAGGATCTTGCCATCCTTCATGCGCACTGCATAATAATAGGTCTCATCTCCCAGCGTAGCCGAAAGTCTGGTATCCTTCCCGCTTCCCTTCTCCAACGCCTGAATGACCTCCGGACGTTCCAGATGGTTTTCCATATTTCCAGTGGCTTCTGCCGAATCATAAAGTACGGTTCCATCTTCATCAATGAAAGTCAGGCGGCTTGGGCTTACATTGGCAACTGCTTTTCCCAGATAGTTTCCGCCTGACTCTTCAATGGCCAGCTTCACATAACCCGCCTCCGTCCTGACCACATCTTCCATCTGACTGTGGGATTCCTCATACAGCAGAAAAATCATCAGCAAAAATGTAAGCAGAATGGATACCATCACTGATATTGTGAGGTTTTTTAATATCTTATTTTTCATTTCAATCTGTCTGAGCCTCCAATCCGATAACCAACGCCCCGCACTGTTTCCACCAGCTCACCACTGCGACCCAGCTTCTGACGCAGGGTACGAACGTGCACATCCACCGTTCTCGTCTCACCGCCGAACTCATACCCCCAGATATGTTCCAGAAGCTGATCTCTGGTCAGAACGATGCCGCGGTTTTCCATCAGATATCGAAGAAGCTGAAATTCCTTTAAGGTCAGCGCTACTTCCTGCCCTGATACCATAACCACGTGCTTATCCACATCCATTTCCAAATCTCCCACACATAATCTTCGGCTGGAAGAATGAGCCTGTGTCCGACGAAGCAGTGCCCGAACCCGGGCTACAAACTCCATCATACCAAAGGGTTTTGCAATATAATCATCGGCGCCTCCATCCAGTGCCAGCACCTTATCATACTCCGCCCCCTTGGCAGTCACCATAATCACCGGAATATCCCTGGTGCCTGCAGAGCTTTTCAGCTTCTTTAAAATCGTCATTCCATCCTCTCCCGGCAACATAATATCCAGAAGAACCAGCTCTGGTTTTTCCTGAGAAAGCTGCGCCCAAAACGCCCTTCCATCCACAAAGCCTTTCGCTTCAAAACCGCTGGCTTCCAGTGTATATACAATCAGCTCCCTGATGTTTCTCTCATCTTCCACACAATAAATCATTCTTATTTTACCCCTTTATGTGTGCCAGTGATGGAAAATTCCACCCACTCTGCAATGTTGGCGGCATGGTCTCCGATACGCTCATAATATTTGGCAATCATAAACAGATCCATCACATAGGCTCCCACACTCCGATCCTTCGTCAGCATCTCCAGCAATTTCTCCCGGATTTTAACAAACAAATCGTCCACCACATCGTCAAAGGAAACGACTTTCCTGGCAATTTCCAAATCTTTCTTCACATAGGCATCCACACTGGCAGTCACCATTTTCATGGTGGCCTTTGCCATCTCTCCAATTGGAACTTCCTTCGATGGAACCGGCAGATTGGAGGTGGTGATGATTTCAGCAATGTCTGACGCCTGATCTCCAATCCGTTCCATATCCGTAATCATCTTCAGCGCCGCCGACACCTGACGCAGATCCTTCGCCACGGGTTGCTGCTGCAACAGCAATTTCAGACAAAGATTTTCAATGTCTCTCTCCGTCTGGTCAATCAGTACATCCTTTTTTATAATGTCCCTTGCAGCCTCTCTGTCAGCCTTCATCAAGGCCTCATATGTCTTGCCAATCACCTGCTCACACAAGGCTCCCATCTCCATCAGTTCCACATTCAGCTGCTCCAACTGGGCTTCAAAACGAACTCTCATATCATCAACCAAACCTTCCTGTAATATAGTCTTCTGTTCTCTTATCCTCCGGCACAGAGAACAATCTCTCGGTATCGTTAAATTCCACAACCTCACCCAAGAGGAAAAAGGCTGTCTTATCTGATATTCGGGCTGCCTGCTGCATGTTATGTGTCACCATAACGATAGTATAATCTTTTTTTAATTCCATCGCAAGGTCTTCAATCTTTGCCGTGGAAATGGGATCCAGCGCGGAGGTCGGCTCATCCATCAGCAAGACCTCCGGCTGAACAGCCAGGGCCCTTGCAATACACAGCCTCTGCTGCTGCCCGCCGGACAATCCCAGGGCACTTTTTTTCAAGCGGTCCTCCACCTCATACCAGATGGCAGCATCCCGGAGAGATTTCTCCACAATATCGTCCAGCTTAGCCTTGCTGCGAATTCCATGGGTTCTTGGTCCATAGGCAATGTTATCGTAAATACTCATGGGAAAGGGATTGGGTTTTTGAAATACCATTCCCACCCGTTTTCTTAATAAATTTACATCCATATTTCCATAGATATCATACCCATCCAAAAGCACCTCACCAGTGATCCTGCAGCCTTCCACCAGGTCATTCATTCTGTTTAATGATTTCAGCAAAGTGGATTTTCCACACCCGCTGGGCCCGATGAAGGCAGTAATTTCTCTCCTGGGCAACTCCAAATTAATCTGCTTTAAGGCGTGAAAATCACCGTAATATAAATCCAGATTTCGAATTGATAATTTGCTCGTCATAATTTCTTCCTTTCCACCTTATCCTTTCGTTATGCGCCTGGCAATCATGCCGGAAATCCAGTTGATGGCAAGCACCATCGCAAGCAAAATCACTGCGGTGGCATATGCCTGATTCACATGTAGCCCCTCACTGGACAGTGCATACATGTGTATTGCCAAGGTTCTTCCGGAGCCCATCAAACCGTTTGGAATCTCCGCCACGGTACCTGCTGTATAAATCAACGCAGCCGTTTCTCCCACCACACGTCCGATTGCCAGAATCACGCCTGCCAGAATTCCGGATACTGCGGAGGGAAGAACAATTTTAAAAATAGTCCGAAGCTTTCCTGCGCCCAATCCAAAACTGGCTTCCCGGTAAGAATCCGGCACCGATTTCAATGCCTCCTCTGTGGTTCGCATAATTAAAGGCAAAATCATAATCACCAGGGTAAACGCGCCTGCCAGAAGCGAATATCCCCACCCCAGTGTGGTGACGAAAAACAGCAGACCGAACAATCCATACACAATAGAAGGAATGCCGGATAATGTCTCTGCCGTAATACGAATCAGATGCACGAATTTACTTTCTTTTCTGGCATACTCCACCAGGTAAATTGCCGAAAAAATGCTGACAGGAGCAGCAATCAAAAGAGCCAGAATTGTCATACTCAACGTATTTACCAGTGATGGGAGCAGGGAAGCGTTTTCCGAGGTATAATTCCAGGAAAACAGCTCTGGTGTCAGGTAGGGGATTCCTTTCACCAAAATATATGCAATCAAAAAGATCAAGATAAAAAAAGTAAGACAGGCAGCCAGCAACACCAACAGCGCTGCTGCTGCGGAAACTGGATGCATCCCATAGTTACACAGTTTCTGAAAAATGATGATTTTATTTCTGGCTTCCTGACTGTTTACTTCCCGATGCTTGGTCCTTGGATTTTTTCCATTCTGATTTCTGATGATTCCATTTTTCACATGTTGATTTTCAATTTCCTGGTTTCCGGCTATATATTTAATTTCCATTTACAGACCTCCTGTTTAACGCAGACAGACACAAATTGATTATCAGAATAAATACAAAGAGTACAACACCAGTGGCAATCAAAGCTTCTCTGTGAAGATCCGTAGCATACCCCATCTCAATAACAATGTTGGCGGTCATGGTACGCACTCCCTTAAATAATCCTGCAGGCAGTCGGGCCTGGTTGCCTGCCACCATAATCACTGCCATGGTCTCTCCAATGGCACGGCCAATGCCCAAAACCACACCTGCCAGAATTCCTGATTTTGCCGCCGGCAGTATCACACAGAAAATTGTCCGCTCATGGGTGGCTCCCAAAGCCAGCGAGCCTTCGTAATAACTGTCGGGAATGCTTCGGATGGCTGACTCTGTCACTCCAATCACCGTGGGAAGAATCATAATTCCCAGTAAGATGGAGGCAGTTAGCATGCTGCTCCCATTGCTGAGCAGTTCTTTCTTTCCGGTGAGTTCTGCCAATCCCCGGCTGAAATCTCGAATCATGGGTACAATCACCACCAGACCAAAAAAGCCATACACAATGGAGGGCACACCTGCCATCAACTCAATAGCAGATTTCAGCAGACGATAAATTTTTTTCGGACAGTATTTTGCCATAAACACAGAAGTTAAAACAGCAATGGGAACGCCGATGATAATGGCTCCTGCTGTCACATAGATACTTCCCAGAATCATGGGAAAAATTCCGTATAAATCATTGGAAGGCCGCCAGGTATCTCCGGAAAGAAAAGATAAAGGACCAATCTTTCCAATGGCGGGAATACCATTTGCAAACAAAAACACACAGATCAGTGCAACTGCCAGCACTGAAGTACAGGCAGCTGCCAGAAAAAGTGTTTTCATACCTTTTTCTTTTACATTACTCATAGGGATGCTTCCTCTCTTACTTTCTTGGACACTTTTATTCTGTCACTTCTGCCCAATCCAAAATTTCTCCTGTGTAAATCTGACCAACCTGTTGGGAAGTCAGATGATCCAGCGGATTTTCATTATTCACAATCACTGCAATACCATCCATAGCAATCACCAGAGCTTCTGCCCCTTCTGCCGTCTCACTGTCTTTCAAATCCCGTGAGGCCATACCAATGTCACAGATGCCTTCAATGGTGGAGGTCACACCGGTGGTGGAATCACTTTGCTGTATTTCAATTTCTGCATTGGAATTCACCTCAAGATAGGCTTCCTTTAACTTCTCCATCACCGGTGTTACGGAAGAAGAACCAGCCACAACGATTTTACCGGAAGGCTGACTTCCCTTAAAAGCGCCTGCGTCAGAAACTTTGATGTAAGAGTTTTCTTCAATCACATCCTGACCGTCTGCACTCATGATAAAGTTCACAAAATCCTGGGCAGCATCGCTAAGACCATCCTTCGTCACAATGTTAAAAGGCCTTGCAATCTTATAGCTTCCATCGGATACACGTTCACTGGCAGCTTCCACACCATCAATGGAAAGTGCCTTTACACTGTCATTTAACGATCCCAAAGATACATATCCAATGGCATAGGGATCTCCTGCCACGGTGGTCATCATAACGGAGGTGTTGTTGGTAATATTTGCTTCTGTAGTAGTCATATCCACTTTCTCACCATTTTGTTCCTGTTCCACGCCAAAAAGTTCAATAAAGGCTCCCCTTGTACCGGATCCATCCTCACGGGATACCACCGTGATAGGACCCTCCTGAGCTGTCTTGGTTATTTCGGCTGGTTTGTCTGTACTTCCTGCGGTATCAGAGCCTTTGCATCCCGCCAGTACTGCTGCTGCCATTGCTGTTGTCGCCGCCAGGCCAATCATTTTATTCCATTTCATAATTGTATTCTCCTTAACATTCATTTACTTTAACTGTTTTTCTCTTTTTTTCTTTACAGGTTATATCTTAAAAAAGAAATGTAAAATCCAAAAGTTTGGCCATGTAAAATCCATGTTAAACTCTTTCCTGTATATTGTTAAAGAGGCCTATAATTACTGTATTTGTTCAATGTGTTCCTGTATAAAATCGTTTACGCAGATCTTTCCTTATGTTATACTATTGATATCGTATAACATTGTCTGGACAGACCATTCCAGGTGCCAGCAAAATACCACACATACATTACGAAATACCAAAGGAACGAGGTAATCACAACTATGGGGAACTATTATCAACCAGAAATTGAATGTGCATCACAGGAGCAAATTCGCCAATGGCAGAATGAACGCCTGGTAAAACAGGTGGCACACGTATATGAGAATGTACCTTATTACAGAGCAAAAATGGAGGAGAAAGGCGTCACCCCCGCTGACATCCAGTCTATCGACGACTTACATAAGCTTCCCTTCTTAACCAAGGACGATTTAAGAGAGGCTTATCCTTACGGACTGGTAGCAAAACCATTGGAAGAATGTGTCCGCATCCAATCCACCAGCGGTACCACCGGAAGACGTGTGGTTGCATTCTACACCCAGCATGACATTGACTTATGGGATGAATGCTGTGCCCGCGCCATCATGGCAGCTGGAGGAACCAACAAGGATGTGGTTCAGGTATCTTATGGATATGGATTGTTTACAGGAGGCCCTGGATTAAATGGAGGCTCCCACAAGGTTGGATGTCTGACACTGCCCATGTCTTCCGGTAACACAGAGCGTCAGATTCAGTTTATGACAGATCTGGGCGCCACAATTCTATGCTGTACCCCTTCCTATGCTGCATATCTGGCCGAATCCATCCACGAGATGGGACTTCGCGACAAGATCAAATTAAAAGCCGGTATTTTCGGAGCAGAAGCATGGAGCCAGGAGATGAGACATGACATCGAAGAGAATCTGGGTATCAAAGCTTACGATATCTACGGTCTGACTGAAATTTCCGGACCAGGCGTATCCTTCGAGTGTAGTGAGCAGACAGGAATGCACATCAACGAAGACCATTTCATCGCTGAAATCATCGATCCTAACACAGGTGAAGTCCTTCCCGAAGGCGAAAAAGGCGAACTGGTATTTACCAGCATCACCAAGGAAGCCTTCCCTCTTCTCAGATACCGTACCCGTGATATCTGCGTACTGTCACGTAAGAAATGCTCCTGCGGAAGAACTCATGTAAAAATGAGCAAGCCTATGGGACGAAGCGACGACATGCTGATTGTTAAGGGCGTAAATGTATTCCCGTCACAGATTGAAACTGTTCTGATGAACAAGGGCTATCCGGCTAACTATCAGATCATCGTTGACCGTGTAAACAACAGCGACAAGCTGGAGGTTCAGGTGGAAATGACTTCTGAGATGTTCTCTGACTCTCTGAAACAAGTTTCTGCCAAGGAGAAAGAGCTGGTAGATGCATTGAAAGCCATGCTTGGAATTTATGCCAAAGTGAAGCTGGTTGCACCAAAATCCATCAAGAGAAGCGAAGGTAAGGCCGCACGTATTATCGACAATCGAAAACTATATTAATACTATACAAATTGGGGAGGTAACACTATGACTGTAAAACAACTTTCCGTTTTTCTGGAAAACAAACCTGGCAAGCTGGCTGAGTTTACCGATGTTCTGCATCAGCATGGAATCGACATCCGCGCGTTATCTTTAGCAGAGGCTTCTGACTTTGGTATCCTGCGCCTCATCGTCAGTGATTCCTACTCCGCAGTTCAGGTGATCAAGGAAGAGGGCTATGTATGCTCCATCACACCAGTTCTGGCTGTAGCAATTTCCGACAAGCCCGGAAGTCTTTCTTCTGTTATTAAATTACTGGGAGAAAATGGAATCAATCTGGAATACACCTATGCATTTATCACCAGAAAGAAAGACACCGCTTACATGATTTTCCGTGTAGAGGACAATAAGAAAGCCATTGAAATTCTCACAAAGAATAATATTCACTGCATTTGTCAGGATGAATTGAACGATTTACACAGCTAAAAACCCTGTCAGGATCTTGTGTATTGACCACTTGCAGTCTATGGTCAGCACACCAAGGCACTCTGCACAGTTGAAAAGATTCACTGGATTTTTTCACACATGTTTAGCAAATAAAAACAGGACGGTTTGGTTTCTGCCAGACGTCCTGTTTTATAAGCTGTCTCTTATACACATCTGACGCTGCCGACGAAGCTAGAAGTG
>CAMQZX010000146.1 GCA_947039785.1 uncultured Lachnospiraceae bacterium
TACACTTCTAGCTTCGTCGGCAGCGTCAGATGTGTATAAGAGACAGTATTAATCCCGATTGCCATCGCAATCAATGTTGTTGGAGGTACGATGACTTCTGCATTAAAACTTCCCATCGCTTTGGATATGATTGGCGTTATTTTAGTAGGTGCTTTAGCTGGGCCGATTCCTGCTGCAGTTACCGGTGTATTGACAAACTTGATTAATGGTATTTTTGACCCATCCTGGATTCCTTATGCAATCACTGCATTCTTTATTGGTGTTGCAGCCGGATTACTTTCTAAATATAATATGATGAACAAAATCTGGAAAATTGTGGTTTCAGGATTGGTAATCGCAGTAGTAGCCATTGCTTTTTCTGTTCCGATTAAAGTATTTGTGTTTGGTGGAGCAGACGGCGGCGGCAGTTCAATGCTTGCAGCCGGACTTATGGCGACTGGCAAAGGTATTTTACAGTCTGTATTATCTGTTAATATTGTGACAGAGAGTATTGGAAAGATGCTTTCGATCTTTGTAGCCTACTTTATCATTAAGGCAATTCCGGAACGTTCTCTTGTTAAATTTAAATACGGAACACATTTTATTAAAGAACAGTAAGAGGAGAATAAACCTATGCAAAGGGAAGAAAAGCAGAAAAATAAAATTGCTGCCCTGTATCCAATGACAAAATTTTATATGGCTTTAGTAGTGGCGATTATAACTCTGCTGCTGCCAGGAATTCAATTAAAAGCAATCTGTTTTATATGCCTTTGTATTTTGGCAGCAGCAAGCGGAGCGGGGAAGGTATTTGTAAAAAGAATGCTTAAATCCATCGGCGTTATCGTGCTGATCTTATTGATTATTCAGACACTTTTTTATCCTACGGGAACACCGATATTTTCTTTCTGGATTTTTACTGCTAAATGGGAAGGACTCTTTGTTGCCTTGCGCCTGAGCTTAAATTTTGCAGGCGCAGGCGGAGCCATTATCTGGTTCTTTAGTCTGACCACAGAGCGCGATTTTGTGCTGGCTTTGGAAAAAGCTGGTATGAGTCCTAAGGCTTCTTATGTGGTACTGTCTACATTGCAGATGATTCCAGTTATGAAAAAACGTTCACAGACAATCATGAATGCACAGAGGGCGCGAGGTGTTGAGACAGAGGGAAACCTGATTGTAAGAGCAAAAGTATTTGTGCCCACACTGGTACCGTTGGTACTTAGTTCCATACAGGGAACAGAAGAGAGAGCTTTGACTCTGGAGGCAAGAGGCTTTTCCGTGGAGACACCTTCCACCCATTATTATGATATCCATCCGGGACCGATGGATAAGACAGTGAAAGTGCTCACCACCGTAGTATTAATCATTGCAGTAGCAGGGAGGATTCTGTTATGGGTTATATAGAATTAAATAATGTTTCATTTACCTACCTGCTGGCAAAGCGGCCGGCTATGGAAAATGTCAGTTTATCCATTGAGAAAGGAAAATTCTATGCGATTCTGGGAGCAAACGGAAGTGGTAAGACAACCCTTTGCAACATAATCCGTGGATTTATTCCCAACTTTTATGAAGGAGAAATGACGGGAGAAGTAATGCTGGAGGGGAAGCCTCTGAAAGATTACTCCATGGAAGATCTTGCACCGAAGATGGGATATGTATTTCAGAATCCTTTTAACCAGATTACAGGAGCAAGAGACAACGTATTTGAAGAAATTGCCTATGGACTGGAAAATTTTGGCGTACCGGTGGATGAGATTCAAAGAAGAGTTGAGCGTGTCATGGAAATGACAAATACGGCTTATCTTGCAGAGAAGAATCCTTTTGAATTGTCGGGCGGACAGCAGCAGCGTGTAGCTCTGGCTTCCATTTTAGTTCTGGAACCGGATATTCTGGTTATCGATGAACCAACTTCCCAGTTAGATCCCAAGGAAACAGAGAGAGTTTTTGACATCATCCGTAAGATGAAAGAAACAGGAAAAACCATTATTCTGGTAGAACATAAGATTGAGCTGGTTGCCGAGTATGCGGACCATGTAATTGTGCTGGAGAATGGTAAGGTCATTGACTTTGGTGAAAAACATGAAGTATTATCCAAATTGGAATTGCAGGACCATGGAATTGTACTTCCGCAGTCGGTAGTATTGGCGGATAAAATGCGAAAGCAGGGAATGGAAATAGAGCCGAAGCTGGTTACCAGAGATGAGCTAAAACAGGAATTACAGAGGAAATACGGCAGATAAAGGAGAAACGATATGGCATTGATTGAATTTAAAGATGTGAGTTTTCAATATCCCAATGGCTTTTCTGCTGTAGAGCATGTGAGTTTCAGCATAGAGCAAGGGGAAAGCATTGCGATTGTAGGACAGAATGGCGCGGGAAAGACAACTACTGTTAAGATGATGAATGGTTTGCTGAAGCCTACAGAGGGCACTGTTGTTGTAGACGGTATGGATACCAGGAGTTTTACAGCGGCGCAGCTTTCCAGGAAGACCGGGTATGTGTTCCAGAATCCCGATGACCAGATTTTCCATAATACGGTAGGTGATGAAATTCGTTTTGGTCCTCAGGTATTGGGCTTTGATCGGGAAAAGACAGAAACGTTGGTGAAATTTGCAGCTCAGGTTACCGGATTGGAAAAGGATATGGATGAGAATCCATATAACCTTCCATTATCCATCAGAAAATTTGTGACGATTGCTTCCGTAATTGCCATGGACGTAGACATTTTTGTCTTAGATGAGCCTACGGCAGGGCAGGATCAGTATGGAATTCGTACATTGGAGACGATGTTGAAAATTTTACGGGAGAAAGGAAAAACCATTATTACCATTACCCATGACATGGAATATGTGGTGAATAATTTTGAAAAAGTAATGGTTATGGCTCATAAAAATCTTCTTCGCGTAGATCATCCGAGAAAAATTTTCATGGAGGATGCATTGCTGGAAGAAAGTATGCTGATTCCTCCATATATTAGTTCGCTGGTAAAGGATCTGGGAATTAAAGAAGATGTTTTTACGCAAGAGGAAATTATAGAGTATTATCTTTCTCGTAAATAAATTTATATTTATTAAAAGAATCTGCTTTGATTGAGGCAGATTCTTTTTTCGTATCATAAGAAATTTGGCTTGTTTGTTTGGGGATAATGATTGCTATTTGAAAGGAAATTAGGTACAATAGTAGTCAGAAAAGTTATGAATTTCAGGAGGTTATCCAATATGAGTTATGCGGATACGCTGTTTATAGACATGTGTCAGCAGGTTTTGGAAGGCGGAGTCAGCACGGAGGGAGAAAAAGTTCGCCCTGTGTGGGAGGACACCGGAGAATCTGCTTATACCATTAAGAAGTTTGGTGTGGTGAACCGGTATGATTTGCGGAAAGAATTTCCGGCACTGACTCTGCGTAAAACGGCATTGAAAAGTGCTATGGATGAAATTTTGTGGATTTGGCAGAAAAAATCAAATAATATTCACGATTTAAACAGTCATATCTGGGATCAGTGGGCAGACGAGGAGGGGGCCATAGGAAAGGCCTACGGCTATCAGCTTGGTGTGAAGCATCAATATAAAGAAGGAATGATGGATCAGGTAGATCGCGTGATTTACGATTTGAAGCACAATCCTTACAGTAGAAGAATCATGACTAATCTCTACAATCACCAGGATCTTCACGAGATGGCGCTGTATCCCTGTTGCTATAGCTGTACCTTTAATGTGACACCGGACAAGGATTCCGATAAGTTGGTGCTGAACATGGTATTGAATCAGAGATCCCAGGATATTCTGGCGGCCAACAACTGGAATGTATGTCAGTATTCTATCCTTTTGATGATGTTTGCCCAGGTTTGTGACATGATTCCCGGAGAGCTGGTTCATGTGATTGCAGATGCCCATATTTATGATCGACATGTGCCGATTATAAAGGAACTGATTGCCAGAGAAACCTATCCGGCTCCCAAAGTGACCTTAAATCCTGATGTTAAGGATTTCTATGAATTTACGGTAGGAGATTTGATCGTGGAAAATTATCAGGCAGGTCCGCAGGTGAAGAACATACCGATTGCGGTCTGATGCAGTATGATTAAGATGGAAGACAGGAGGATGACATGAATATTATTGTGGCAGTAGATAAGAACTGGGGAATCGGAAAAGACAATAAATTACTGGTGAGCATTCCGGCAGATATGAAATTTTTCCGTGAGAAGACCACTGGAAAGGTTGTGGTCATGGGAAGAAAGACACTGGAGAGCTTCCCAAATGGTCTTCCTTTAAAACGCAGAACAAACATCGTTTTGACCAGAGACAGGAATTATAAGGTAAAGGATGCCATTGTGGTTCACAGCATGGAAGAGCTGTTGGAAGAGCTTAAAAAATACAACAGTGAGGAAGTCTATGTCATTGGAGGAGACAGTATTTATAAGCAAATGCTCCCCTACTGTGATACTGCTCATCTGACCAAGATTGATTACGCCTATGAGGCGGACAGCTATTTTCCCAATCTGGACGAAATGCCGGAGTGGAAAATAGAACAGACCAGTGAGGAGCAGACATATTTTGACTTGGAATATGCCTTCGTAAAATACGTAAGACAATCGTCATGAGGAGGCAGTTATGGCAAAGCAGAACAACATAGGAGATCAGATCCGGGATGCGGTGCAGGATGCCATTAATTCCCAGGATTTCAGTAAATTAAATGAGACAGTCAGTAAATCCATTGGAACGGCAGCGGATAACATCAGCCGGGGATTAAAGCAGGCTTCTGAAAATGCAAGGGAGAGTGCCAGGAAGGAGCAGCAGAAGGCGGTCAGACAATCCGCACGGTATCAGCAACAGGTTACTATCAAGAGGAAAACATTTAATCAACAGTGGATTAATGATCCTTACCGGGAGAAGAAGCTGGAGCATCAACAAAACCTTGCCATTGTCAAAGAGCGCTATATGATGGTAAATGGTATGAAGACTTCCGGATATCTGATGGCGATTTGCGGAGGGGTATTGTCCACAGGCTTTGCTGTGGGAACCATAGGAGCTGTGGCGGCTACACTGTTTACCAGTGAGGGACTGGTAGGAGTGGCGGTCTTAGGGGCTATGCTGGCAGGAAGTCTTGGGCTTTTGACGGCGGGGGTAAAACGTGTGGGCTTTGCCAGCCGCTTTCAGAATTATATTCGAATCATCGGACAACGTTCCTATTGCGATGTAAAGGAACTGGCGGAGAGGACACGAAAGCCCATAGGATTTGTATTGAAGAATGTGAAGAAGATGTTAGGAAAGGGTCTGTTTCGTCAGGGATATTTGGATCAGCAGGAGAGTTGTTTGATGGTCACCAATGAGGCATATCAGCAATATCAGTCTGCTCTGCTTCAGCTGGAGGAGCGCAAAAAGCAGGAAAAACTGCTCCAGAGCATTCAAAAAGAACAGGAGAAGGAGCAGCAGCGCTCTGCGGAGGTTCAGGCAGTGCTGGATGAGGGCAATGCCTATATCTTAAAGATTCATGCCAGCAACGAAGCCATTCCGGGAGAGGTGATTTCCCAGAAGATTTCCAGAATGGAAATGATTGTGCGCAAGATTTTCCAGAGGGTGGAAGAACATCCGGAGGTCATTCCCGATCTGAAGAAACTGATGGAATACTATCTTCCCACCACAGTGAAGCTTCTGGA
Source organism: uncultured Lachnospiraceae bacterium (assembly GCA_947039785.1). Lineage (GTDB taxonomy): Bacteria > Bacillota > Clostridia > Lachnospirales > Lachnospiraceae > JALFVM01. Next base: position 5,633 of record CAMQZX010000146.1, read on the forward strand.
TGCTTACGAGGAGCTGGACCGACAACCCATTCAGGGAGATAATATCTCTAAATCTAAGAAAGAGATCGAAGATACTCTGGATACCCTAAATGTGGCATTTGAGAAACTGCTGGATTCCATTTTCCGGGATGTGGCGTGGGATGTATCCACAGATATTTCTGTACTGCATACCATTTTAGCCCAGGAAGGACTGACAGAGGATGGATTTAAATTATAGTTTTAGATACATTATTTATAAAAGGAGAACGCGTAATGACTGAGGATTTTAAAGATTTAACCGCAACACCAGTACCAACCCTGACACTGACTCCTCAACTGGATCCCCAAGAGCCGCTGGCAGAGACTAAGAAGCCGGAACCGGAAGTAGTACCTCCGGCGGAGGAAGATATTCTTTCTGAAGCAGAAAAGAAAATGGTCAACGATTTTGCTCAGCAGATTAATATTAAAGATTCCAACATGATTCTGCAGTACGGCGCAGGTGCCCAGAAGAAGATGGCTGACTTTTCCCAGAGTGCTCTGGAAAATGTAAAAACTCAGGATTTGGGAGAAGTGGGAAATCTGATTACAGGCGTGGTGACAGAGCTTCGAAGCTTTGATGTGACAGAGGAAAAAGGTTTGTTTGGATTTTTCAAGAAAAGCTCCAACAAAGTGGAGGCAATGAAAGCCAAATACGACAAAGCAGAAAATAACGTGGACAAGATTGTAGATGCCCTGCAGAAACATCAGATTCAGCTTATGAAAGATTCTGCCACGCTGGATAAAATGTATGAGCTGAACCTGGCATATTTTAAAGAATTGTCCATGTATATTCTGGCAGGTAAGAAAAAATTACAGCAGACCAGGGATGGAGAGTTGAGAGAGCTGATTGAGAAAGCCGACCGGACAGGCCTTCCGGAGGATGCTCAGGCAGCCAGAGATCTGGATACCATGTGTACCCGCTTTGAGAAGAAGCTTCATGACCTGGAGCTGACAAGAACTATCGCCATGCAGACAGCACCGCAGATTCGTCTTGTACAGAACAACGACACCACCATGGTGGAGAAGATTCAGACTACCATCGTAAACACCATTCCTCTCTGGAAAAGTCAGATGGTACTGGCCCTTGGAATTGCCAATGCCAACGCTGCTGTGCAGGCACAGACTGCCGTGACCGATATGACAAATGAACTGCTTCGCAAAAATGCAGATATGCTCCACACTTCTACTGTAGAAGTGGCAAGACAATCCGAGCGCGGTGTAGCAGACATTGAGACGTTGAAGCATACCAATGAGTCTCTTATCAAGACTCTGGATGAGGTATTGCAGATTCAGCAGGAAGGCCGTCAGAAGCGTCAGGAAGCTGAGGTGGAGATGCGCAAGATGGAGCATGAGCTGAGAGATAAGCTGCTGGAGATTCGCCGATAGAAAATTCTCCGGTGGCTTGCAGATGTGAACCAGAGTGTACTTGAATACATTAAAATTAAGGGAGGAATCCTTATGTATCGTGAACATACAAAAGTGATTCAGATTGGTGACCGCGTCATAGGAGGCGGTCATCCTATTTTGATTCAATCTATGACAAATACAAAGACAGAAGACGTGAAAGCTACGGTGGAGCAGATTCTGGCACTGGAGCAGGCGGGCTGTGAGATTATCCGCTGCGCCGTCCCTACTATGGAGGCTGCCAAGGCACTGACTGAGATTAAAAAGCAGATTCACATCCCACTGGTGGCAGACATTCATTTTGACTATCGCCTTGCCATCGCCGCTATGGAATACGGGGCAGATAAAATTCGTATCAACCCTGGAAACATCGGGGCCAGAGAACGGATTCAGGCAGTGGTGGATGTTGCGAAGGAGCGTAACATTCCCATCCGTGTAGGTGTAAACAGTGGTTCTCTGGAGAAGGAGCTGGTGGAAAAGTACCACGGTGTCACCGCCGAAGGTCTGGTGGAGAGTGCTCTGGACAAAGTGAAGGTCATTGAAGATATGGGCTATGATAATCTGGTCATCAGTATCAAATCTTCCGATGTGATGATGTGTGCCAAAGCCCATGAGATAATCGCAAAAAAGACTACCTATCCTCTCCATGTGGGAATTACTGAGGCAGGAACCTTGTATTCCGGCAACATCAAATCAGCAGTGGGACTGGGAATAATCCTCTCTCAGGGAATCGGAGACACCATTCGTGTGTCATTGACCGGTGCACCTCTGGAGGAAATCAAATCAGCCAAGAGAATTTTAAAAACACTGGGACTTCGCAAAGGTGGCATTGAGGTGGTATCCTGTCCTACTTGTGGAAGAACAGAGATTGATTTGATTGGCCTTGCCAATCGGGTGGAAACGCTGGTGCAGGATATTCCGCTGGATATCAAGGTTGCAGTGATGGGCTGTGTGGTAAATGGCCCGGGAGAGGCAAAGGAAGCAGACATCGGCATTGCCGGAGGCAAGGGGGTGGGGCTTCTTATTAAGAAGGGTGAAACCATCCGCAAGGTTCCTGAGGAGGAGCTTCTGGGAGCTTTGAGAGAAGAACTGCTTCATTGGAATGAAGGACAGGAAGCGAAACAGAATGAATAGAGATTTTTTTGAGGCATTTCCCAGCCTGATCGTAGATGACAATCTGCGGGAATGGCTGGAAATCACCACGGTCACTAAGGTTGCCTGCAACAGAGAGCGGACGAAGATCTGTGTGCATATTCTCTGTGACCGCTGGATTCATAAGAAGCACATTTATGAACTGGAACGGTTGATCAAAGAGCAGTTGTTTTCAGAGGTGGAGATTGAGGTGAAGGTGATTGAGAAGTTCCGCCTTTCCCGGCAGTATACACCGCAAAATCTGCTGGAAGTATACCGTTCCAGTATGCTGCTGGAGCTGAAACACTACCATATGCTGCTGCATAACATGTTTCAGACGGCGGATATTACCTTCCCCGAAGAACACGATATGCACCTGAAGCTGACGGAGTCGGTAATCGCCCACAACAAGGAAGAGGAGCTGCTGCAATATTTGGAGAAAGTGTTCTGTGAACGATGCGGTATGGATTTGCGGATAGAGACAGAATTTGTTCAGAGAGAAGAAAGCAAATACCGAAGAAACGCCAAGCTTCAGTTGGAGCAGGAAGTAGCCCAGGTAGTCAAGCGGGCAAAACATGCTTCGGAAAGTTTCAGTGAAGAGGATGTTCCGGAAAAGGTTTCCAACCAAAAGAACGACAAGAAAGAACAAACATCCAGGACAGACAAAGACAAAAACAGCAACGGCAAGAAGCAATTTGGCAATAAGGGCAATTTCGAAGATCGTCCCAGAGGACTGCGCCGCAGCGACAATCCCGATGTGGTCTACGGAAGAGATTTCGAGGAGGAAGCCATTACGCTGGAGAGTATCACCGGAGAGATGGGAGAGGTGGTTATCCACGGCCAGGTACTGGAAGTGGAGGAGCGGGAAATCCGAAATGAGAAAACCATTATGATTTTCCCGGTGACGGATTTTACCGATACCATTGTGGTGAAAATGTTTCTGCGAAACGACCAGGTGCCGGAGATGAAGGAATTCCTGAAAAAGGGTGCTTTCCTGAAATTAAAAGGAGTCACCACCATCGACCGTTTTGACAGCGAGCTTACCATCGGCTCTGTGGTGGGAATTAAGAAAATCTCTGATTTCAGAAAGCCCAGAATGGATACCAGTCCCCAAAAGCGTGTGGAGCTTCACTGCCACACCAAGATGAGCGATATGGACGGTGTCACCGATGCCAAGTCTCTGGTAAAGCGTGCTTATGAGTGGGGCCATAAGGCCATTGCCATTACGGATCACGGAGTGGTGCAGGCATTTCCCGAGGCAAATCACTGCTTTGATGCCTGGGGCGGCTGTGTGCCGCCGGAGTCGGATTTTAAGGTAATCTATGGAATGGAAGCCTATCTGGTGGACGACACCAAGGGCATGGTGGTCAACAGCAGGGGACAGAGTCTGGATGATACTTTTGTGGTTTTTGATATTGAGACTACAGGCTTTAGCGCCCTGACCTGTAAAATCATTGAGATTGGTGCGGTGAAGGTGGAGGAGGGGAAGATTACGGAGCGCTTTTCCACCTTTGTCAATCCTCAGGTGCCAATACCTTATCGTATTGAACAGTTGACCAGCATCAATGACAGTATGGTGCTGGATGCTCCCGCCATTGAAGAAGTGCTGCCGAAATTTATGGAATTTTGTCAGGGCGCCATTTTAGTTGCTCACAATGCGGGATTTGACACAGGATTTATCGAGAAGAACTGCATCAGACAGAATCTTCCTTATAATTATACTTCTGTGGAT
>CAMQZX010000147.1 GCA_947039785.1 uncultured Lachnospiraceae bacterium
AAACCTTATCTGTCAAAGATTATATATCAAAAATCTTCATTCTTCAAATGGTTTTGCGCAAAACGTAACTTTGTCCAAAGGTATTTATCTTTTTTTGTATATTTCTCACAATTATGATGTTTTATTTGTTCTTTTACCGGTTCCTTTCCTTTACCGATTCCCGAATAATCAACTCCACAGGCAATTTCTCCAACATGGGAATTTCCTTCTCCTGACCGAGAAACGCAAATAATTTGCCCACTGCCCGAATCGCCTTCTTCTTCACATCCTGGTGAACGGTTGTCAGCGGCGGGCGACACATCTGAGCATTCTCATTGTCATCAAAGCCTGCCACCGATATATCCTCAGGAACCTGTATTCCCAAATCCCGCAGGTAAATCATTGCTTCCATGGCATAGTAATCCGATGCAAAGAAAAGTGCATCAAAAGCTTCTGCCAGCTTACGTAAGTTCTCCTTGTAGTATGCCACCCTTGCCTTTTTATTATGAGGAATCAAAATCTGTTCCACCGTATCCGTTCTATCCGGATATTCTCTGCAGGCAAGTCCAATTCCACACCATCTGGCGTGATCCACTCCCACATCGTTATCTGCCAGAAATCCAATCCTCCTGTGTCCTGTCTGTATCAGATATTCTGCCATGAGATAGCCGCCCTGACTGTCATCCAGTCCCACATTTGCCACCTGTTCCCCTTCGTAATAAGTGTCGATGGACACTACAGGAACTTTGCATCTATTCTGTAATTTTTCGTTTTCCTTTCCATGAATTCCTATGGTAATCAATCCTTCCACATTCCAGGTAGAGGCAAATTGAATCCCTTCCTCCGGCGTAGAAGAAAAATGGAGAATCATATAATAATTTTTCTTGTAAATTTCAAGTTCCAGCGAACGGATCAAAACATTGGTAAATGCGTTGCTCTCCACCGTCTCCACCTTTTCCTTTGCCACACCAACCAGCACTCCGATCACCCGGGATTTGTTGCTGGCAAGCATTCTGGCTCCCATACTGGGGACATATTCCATCTCCTTTAATAAATGCTGTATCTTTTTTACTGTCTCCGGAGAAACCTTTTTGCTGTTTCCATGAATCACGTTGGAGACAGTCGTAGGACTGACTCCAGCTTGCATTGCTATATCTTTAATTCTGATCATTTTTATTACCTACTGCTCTTTATTGCTCTTTGTTGCTTTTGTACTGCCTGTTATTGCTTTGTTTTGCTGCTTCGTTCCACCAGCTTGTACTTCTGACGGTATTCTCTCGGAGATACTCCATAAACTCCCTTAAAGGCTCTGGAAAAATGCAGCGAATTGGCATATCCCACTGCCATTCCCACATCCCCCACAGAATTGTTCGTCAAAACCAGAAGCTCTGCCGCCTTCTCCATCCGGTAGTGAATAAGAAATTCCTGAGGCGACTGTCCCATTACCGACTTAAACACTTTACCAAAATAACTGCGGTCCAAACGGCAGAACTTGGCCAGCTCCTCCACAGTGATATTTTCCTTATAATTCTGTTCAATAAAATGCACTGCCTCTTTTGCATAAAACTCACTGATCCTCCCCCCCTGCATCTGCTTTCTGGACCTGGAGGTTCTGGTCAGATAATCCATAAATAGATACAAATGGCCGATGGTAGACAGATAGGAGGATTCGTCACTGTTCACAATGGAGGTCATTTCGCCCAACAGCTTCCGTCCGTCTTCCTGGGTATCCGGATAATAGATGGGACTGGCATAAGACAGGCCTGCTGCCTCCATAAATTCTCTGGCCCGCATTCCTCCAAATTCAATCCATATATATTCCCATGGATCATACTTATCTGCCCAGTAATGATTCACATATCCCGGCTCAATAAGAAATCCCGAACCGCCAGTAACTGTGAAGTCTCTGGAATTATTCTCTGTATCATTTGCACGAAGAGTTCCTTTCCCTGAAATGACATAGTGAAAAAGATGGTGATTTCTGACGCCTGGGCCAAACGAGTGCAAAGGATGACATTTTTCATACCCATATTGATATATCGTCAAATCCATGAAGCGGTCATTTTGAAATACTGAAAATAATAAGTCCGGCATTTTGTACACTCCTTTTCTAAGTTTTCGGTTAAAATGCTCAATTTTCACTAATGATTTTTGTCTTCTTTTTACAAAATTTTTATATTTGACCCTATTATATACCATAATGAGTCTATACTTCAATCATTTTCTTTCAAAAACGCATTTCGGTATATTCCACACACATAGTAACATTTACGTAGTTTCGTGAAAATGCTATTATTTATTTCGAAGAGAGGAACGAAATCATACAAAATTACCAAATGAAAAGGAGAGGTGTGGTATGAGAAAAAAAGTAATTGCCACTACGCTTGTGGCGACAACGCTGGTTGGAACCGTACTTGGACTCACCGGGTGTGGATCAGATTCCCGGACAGCAGACGGTAAAATCCATATCAGCATGCTTCAGTACAAACCGGAGGCTGTAAAGGCTTTCGAAAAAATGCAGGAGGAATTCAATGCTACTCATGATGACATCTATCTGACTATCGAGTCACCAAACGATGCTATGACCGTATTGAGAACACGTTTCATCAAAGAAGACGTCCCTGACATCATCGGTATTGGAGGAGATGTCAACTACTCAAACTTCCTGGACGCAGAGATGCTGATGGATATTTCTGACTTTGAAGGACTTTCCACAATCAAGCAGGCTTATCTGGATATCGATAAGAACCTGGAATTCGTTCCACTGGAAGGTACTTACGCTGTTCCTTATGTTGCAAATGCTGCCGGCGTCCTGTATAACCGGGAAATGTTCCAGGAAAACGGATGGGAAATCCCAACTACCTGGGATGAATTTATGGAGTTATGCGAAACAATCAAAGCTTCCGGTCAGCAGCCACTGTACTTCGGTTTCAAAGACGTATGGACCTGTCTGGCTCCGTGGAACGCTCTTGCCGTAGACCTGGCTCCCGCTGATGTATGCCGACAGGTAAACAAAGGCGAAACATTATTTGCCAATGAGTACGACGATGTAGCAGAAAAAATGTTAGAGCTTCTGCAGTATGCACAGAATGATCCATTTGCATACAACTACAACGACGCATGTACCGCATTTGCCAACGGTGAATCTGCAATGTATTGTATCGGTAGCTACGCCGTTCCTCAGATTCAGTCCGTAAACCCGGATATGGATATTGATTCCTTCGTAATGCCTGGAAGCAACAACGCAGACGAAAATATCCTGAACTCCGGTGTTGACTTACAGTTCTGTGTAACTGCTGATTGTGAAGAAAAAGAAGCTGCTTACGAAGTGCTAAGTTTCCTTCTGGAGGATTCTACAATCCAGACCTACCTGGATGACCAGAACGCCGTACCTTGTAAAGACAGCACCTTTAAGTTACCTTCCAGTCTGGATGGCATGTTAGGTCACATCAACGCCGGCAAGATGGCCGACTATCAGGACCACTACTATCCTGCTGAGATGAGTGTGGATGCTCAGATTCAGACTTTCCTGTTAAATCAGGATGTTGATGCTTTCCTGAACAAATTCGATACAGATTGGGTCAGATATAACCGTGATATCATCCGTAAAGTACAGGAATACGAAGCACAAAATGCCGAGGGAGGGAATGAATAATGAAAAAACTCAGCCGTAACCAGACGTTTATGTTAATTACCATTCCGGTACTGGTATTATTCTTTGTTTTTAATACATTACCCCTGATCAAGGGCTTTATGTACAGTTTTACCAACTTTAAAGGATTTGGTAGTTACGACATGGTAGGTATCCGAAACTATACCGACCTGTTTACAGATGCCCGTGTAGGTAAATCCTACCTGTTTACTTTTAAATTTGCTGTCCTTGCCACCATCGTGACAAACGTAATCGGATTACTTCTGGCACTTGGATTAAATGGTAAGATCAGAGCAAAAAGCGCTCTGCGTGGTATATACTTTGTTCCCAGAATCCTTGGCGGTCTTGTTGTAGGTTACATCTTCGGATATATCTTTACATACATCCTTCCGGCTCTGGGGCTTGGTTCCAGTATGCTTTCCAGCACAAAGACTGCATGGATTGCCATCGTAATCGTTGCTGCATGGCAGGCAATCGCACAGACTACTTTGATTTATATTTCCGGCCTTCAGACCGTACCGGCAGATGTATATGAAGCTGGTGCTATTGACGGAGCAACTGGCTGGATACAGTTTAAGGAATTGACATTCCCACTGATCATTCCTTTCTTCAGTATCAACTTGGTTCTGAGTATGAAAGACTTCCTGATGGTATTCGACCAGATCATGGCTTTGACCAAAGGTGGTCCTGCACAGAGTACAGAGTCCATCTCCTACCTGATCTACCAGAACGGTATAACTGGCGGACAGTTCGGTTTCCAGAGTGCCAACGCGGTTATCTTCTTTATCGTAATCGTTGCAATCTCTGTATTCCAGCTGAACTTTACAAGTAAGAAGGAGGAACAGTTATAATGAATAAGAAAAATAAAGTTGCTGCAACCACCAACTGGCCGGTTACAATCTTACTGATTCTTGGCTGTTTGACTGTAATCTTTCCGCTTTATATGGCGCTTGTTATCGCACTCAAAAAGCCATCTGAAATGACCAATGACATTGCCGGAGCACTCTCACTTCCTAAAAGCTGGAGTCTTGAGAACTTCTCAGAAGCTATGCGTGTAACAGATTTCTGGCATTCACTGGGATACAGTATTATGATTACTGTTGTTACTGTTGTACTTGCAATTTTAATTCACTCTCTTGCCGGATATGCCATCGGAAGATGCATGGCCAAGAGTAAATTTTACAAATTTTCATACCTCTACATTGTAAGCGGTATGTTCGTACCATTTGCAATTTTAATGATGCCTCTGGTAAAACAGACTGCTCAGATGGGTATTGACAACTGGTTCGGTGTTATCCTCTGTTATCTGGTATTCTACATGCCGATGAATATAATGCTTTACACCGGTTACTTAAAAAACATCCCTATCGCTCTGGAAGAGGCCGCTACCATTGACGGTGCTACCACATGGTCCACATATTGGAAAGTTATCTTCCCAATCATGAAACCAATGCACGCTACCGTAGCCGTACTGACAGCTCTGGGAACCTGGAACGATGTTATGACCCCACTGGTTATCATGTCCGGTACAGGCGCCAACACTCTGCCTCTGGCACAGTTGACATTCCAGACGCAGTTCGGAACCAACTACAACCTGGCATTTGCTTCTTACTTACTGGCATTAATTCCAATCCTTATCTTCTACCTGGTATGCCAGAAGCAGATCATCAACGGTGTAGTAAACGGCGCGGTAAAATAATTAATAATCTATTTTTAAACGCAGAAATGAGGACAAACTTATGGCTATTATACTTGATGAGAAAAAATTACTTTTCACCTTGCTGACCAACCATAGTATGTACCAAATGAAAGCCGATAGGTATGGAGCTTTGCTCCATACCTATTATGGTCCAAAGGGCATACCTTTCGATTACTCCTACCTGATCACCTACGCAGACCATGGCTTTTCCGGTAACCCCTATGATGCCGAAAACAGGCTTTATTCTCTGGATGTACTTCCCCAGGAATACCCTGTATATGGAAGCGGAGATTACCGTTCCACTGCATTGAAAGTCCGTTATGATGACGGAACCAATGCCTGCGAGCTTCGCTACCTTCGCCATGAGATACAGGAAGGAAAATATTCACTTTGCGGTCTTCCTGCCGTATATGCATCGAATGACACTAAGGCAGATACCCTGATTATCACCCTGGAGGATACCAGAAAACGTTTCTATGTACATCTGTACTATGGTGTTATGGAAGATCTGGATCTGATCACACGGGCGGTTCGTATCGAAAATCACAGTGACAATACCATATATCTGGAGCAAGTTCTCAGTACCTGCGTAGATTTCCAACACGGAGATTACGATCTGCACACTTTCTACGGACGCCATGTCAAGGAACGCACTCACCAGAGAGTACCCGTCAGCCACGGAGTACAATCCGTAGGCAGCACAAGAGGTGCTTCCAGCCACCAATATAACCCTTTCTTCCTTCTGAGCAGACCTGAAGCAACAGAAGATACTGGCGACTGTTACGGCTTCTCTTTCCTCTACAGCGGCGACTTCCTTGCCTTAAGTGATAAAGATCAGTACAACCAGACAAGAATCCTGATGGGAATTCATCCCGGTAACTTCTGTTATCGTCTTGACCCATCTGAGAGCTTTCTGGCTCCGGAGACTGCTATGGCTTACTCCGCCAACGGTCTTGGTGCATTGTCCAGAATCTATCACAAAGCTTACCGAAACAACCTCTGCAGAGGCAAGTACAAGACATCACGACGTCCGGTGCTACTAAATAGCTGGGAAGGTGTATATTTTGATTTTGACGGTCAAAAACTGATTGATATGGCCAGAGAAGCCGCCGATATAGGTGTGGAGCTTTTCGTCATGGATGACGGATGGTTCGGCAAACGAGATTTAGATGTATCCGGTCTTGGCGACTGGTACGTAAATGAGACAAAACTGGGTTGCAGTCTGAAGGAATTATCTGACGAGATACATTCCCTGGGACTTCAGTTCGGTATCTGGTTTGAACCGGAATGTGTCAACGAGGACAGCAATCTGTACCGTGAGCACCCCGACTGGGCACTTCGTGTTCCCGGTAAGGAGCCGGTTCGCTCCCGTGACCAGCTTGTTCTGGATTTCTCCAGGGAAGATGTACGGGAATACATTACAAAACAAATGTTCCAGGTTCTGGATTCCGCAAGGATTGAATATGTTAAGTGGGATCTGAACCGGAGTATTTCGGATATCTACAGTGCTCTTCTTCCGGCAGACAGACAGGGAGAAGTGGCGTACCGCTATGTACTTGGTCTGTACAACATGCTGGAAAAACTGATTACAAGATATCCGGATCTGCTCATTGAAGGCTGCTGCGGAGGAGGCGGACGCTTCGATCCGGGAATGCTTTACTACACTCCCCAGATCTGGTGCAGCGACGATACGGATGCCATCGAACGGCTTACCATTCAGTATGGAAGTTCCTTTGGATATCCTATCAGTACTATGGGCTCCCACGTATCCAAATGCCCCAATGAACAGACCCACAGAAACACTCCTCTGGAGACAAGAGCCACTGTGGCCATGTCCGGAACCTTCGGATATGAGCTGGACGTAAACAAAATGTCTCCAGAAGAGAAAGCTGTGGTAACCGAACAGATCCGGGAATTCAAAAAACATTATGACCTGATTCAGAACGGAGATTACTACCGCCTGACAAATCCCAAAGACAATCCAGACTTCCACGGATGGGAATTTGTCAGTGAGGATGGCAGTGAGGCTCTTTTGTGCACCGTGGCACTACAGATTTCCCCCAATGCCTCCCGCCGCTGTATGAGATTAAAGGGCTTATGTCCCGACAAGATTTATCTCATCGACGACGTGGAATATCCCGGCTCCGCTCTGATGAACGGAGGCTATCTCCTTCCCTTTGCCCAGGAGGAATACGAAAGCTTCCGCATTCATATCGTAGAAAAACGATAAGTTCAAACGACCTGACCGCAAAAAGCCTGTGAAAAATCCTCCAAACGGATTTTCCACAGGCTTTTATTGTATAAATACAGTTTCCTGTACTTCACATTTCCCTACAAAGTTTTCTCTAACAAGTCCACATATTCTCCAAACACCTTCAGCGCATCGTTGACTGGCTCCTGGCTGGTCATGTCCACGCCGCAGAGCTTCAGAAGGTCGATACAGTCCATGCTGGAGCCGCCGCTCAAAAACTTCTTATACTGTTCTACGATGCCTTCCTCTCCCGCTAAAATCTTACTGCTGATGGCAATGGCAGCGGAAAATCCGGTGGCATACTGATACACATAAAACGGCGTATAGAAATGGGGAATCCTGCTCCACTCCATGGCAATCTGCGGATCGCACACCATTTCCTCTCCGAAATACAATTGATTCAGTTTGTAGTATGTCTCACAGAGGCCATCTGCGGTAAGACTCTCTCCTCTTTGTACTTGCTCGTGAACAATCTTTTCAAACTCCGCAAACATAGTCTGACGATACAACGTTCCCTTAAACTGATCCAGGAAATAATTGATCAGATATGCTTTCTCCTGCTCATCCTGAGCGTGCTCCATCATATAGTGAATCAGAAGGGCCTCATTACAGGTGGAAGCCACCTCCGCCACAAAAATCCGATAGCCTGCATAGGGATAAGGCTGTGCCTTGTCTGAATGATAGCTGTGGATAGCATGACCCATCTCATGAGCCAGTGTAAACACGTGATTCAAACTGCCATTGTAATTCATCAACACATAAGGGTGTGTGCCATAGGCACCCCAGGAATAAGCGCCGCTTCTCTTGCCCTGATTCTCGTACACATCGATCCAGCCATTTTCAAAGCCCTCATCCAGAATGGACAGATAGTCTTCCCCAAGGGGAGCAAGCCCAGCACGCACCAGAGCCTTGGCCTCCTCAAAGGTATAACGCTTCTCCACCTGCTTGACCAACGGAACGTAGACATCGTACATGTGAAGCTCGTCCACGCCGAGAAGCCTTTTGCGCAATTTCACATAGTCATACATCCTAGGCAGATTCTCATGAACCGCCTCGATCAGCTTGTCATAGACCTCCACCGGAATGTTGCTGTAGTTGAGCGCCGCCTCCAAAGAAGAATCATAATGACGCATTTTCGCAAAGAACAGCTCCTGCTGGACGTTTGCCTGGAAGGTGGCCGCCAGGGTGTTTTTGTGCTGTTCATAGGCTTTATAGAGAGTCTCAAAGGCTTCCCGTCTCACCTTGACATCACTGCTTTCCAGAAAATGCACATAACGGCCATGACTGAGCTGTACCTCATTGCCCTGCTCGTCGTGAACATTGCCAAAGTCGATGTCCGCATTGTTAAACATCTGAAAAATGTTCTGAGGAGCCTGACCGATCTCTGACACTTTCGCCAGGACCGCCTCCATCTCCTCAGATAAAATGTGTGCCTTCATGCGTACCTTTTCCTGAATATAGCGTCTGTATAGGGACAATTCCCCGCACTCCTCCAGAAAAGCATCCAGCTTTTCCTGCGGAATCGCCAGAAGCTCCGGCTCCACAAAGGAAAGGGCATCCGACATCTGATTCATCAGAGACTGGGCACGGCCAAACAACTGCTGGTACGTTCCATTTCCCATATCCTCGTGATTTTTCTGGCTGGCGTAGACGTACACATTTTCCAAAAGCTTGTTCAGCTCATCCTGCTTGCGAAGGACAAGGTTCAGCTGCTCGCCGCTTTTGGCCATGCTTCCCTGGTATTTGGGAAACTCCTCAATCTTCCTTTTCAACTCCTCATACGCCTCTTCCCAGAGTGCATCCTCGGCAAAAAGGTCCTCGATCCTCCATTTATCTTCTCTCTTAATCTCGTCTCTTGTGGGGACTTTACCTGAATTGTTCATATTCTCACCTCAGTTATTCTATTTGATCCTGTGACTATGATTCCAGGCCAACCTGCAGCACACGCCGCAAGGCAGCCCGGCCTCAGCACTGGAATTTTACAGTAACACTAGTGTACCCCCTTTCCGCTTTATAAGTCAACGTTCATCGCAATAAATCGGAGGATTTTCCAAAACATCCTCCTTTTGCTTATGGAGCAGCCACGACCTCCTTGGAGTAGCTGCTGTAGGCAGTGCACTTGTCAGATGAGGTGGAAATTTGTCGTAAGCAGCCTGCCAGATTTTGACTTCTTCATAAAGCTCCTTGATTTTATAGTTCAGATAGCAGATCTCTTCTTTTGGCGGAAAGCCTGATCAGTTGGTGCGGAAAATACAATTTGTCGTAAAACAATAATGTTCTCTTCTTGAATAATAGTAAGTAAATAG
>CAMQZX010000148.1 GCA_947039785.1 uncultured Lachnospiraceae bacterium
TCAGATGTGTATAAGAGACAGATATTAACCTGACAGGTGTTTTCCTTTGCGCTACAGCAGCAGGACGTGTAATGCTAAAACAGGGATATGGATCCATTATCAATACAGCATCCATGTCCGGACATATTGTTAATGTTCCGCAGCCACAGTGTGCATATAACGCTTCCAAAGCAGGCGTTATCTTATTGACAAAATCACTGGCAATTGAATGGGCGAAGAAAGGTGTTCGTGTAAATTGCATCAGCCCGGGATACATAGGAACAGAGTTAATTATGAATGCTCCTCATCTGAAGCCATTAATCGAACAGTGGAATGGAATGGCACCGATGGGAAGAATGGGAAAACCGGAAGAATTACAGTCAATCTTAGTATATCTTGCAGGTGATTCCAGTACATTTACTACCGGTTCTGATATCGTAGTAGATGGCGCATTTACATGTTTTTAATCACTATCAGGACGAAGGAAGCTGGTAGTGTTAAAAAAATCAATATAATACCCAAGGAGGATATAGGTATGAGCAAGAAATTATTGGCATTATTGTTGGGAGTTACCATGACAGCCAGTGCATTAGTTGGATGCGGCGGCGGAAGTGACAGCGCGGCTTCTGATGATGCAGCTACTGAAGGCGAAGCAGATGCAGCTGACAGCGAAGGCGGAAAGAAAATCGGTATCACAATCCAGAACTATGAGAACGCTTATTGGGCAGGCGTTATGAGTAAGCTGGATCAGATTCTGAAAGACAACGGTTATGAGGCTACAATCGTTGGATGTGAGGAGAACTCTGGTAAACAGATTGAGCAGATCGAGAACTTCATCACAGCTGGATGTGATATGATCATGGTTCACCCAAATGATGCAGATGCAGTTGAGGAAGTTTGCGGACGTGCACTGGATGCAGGAATTAAAGTTATGTGCTGGGATAACTCAATGGAAAACACCACAGCTAACTGGGTGCTTGACAACACAGAGCTTGGAAAAGAAATTGGTAAAACAGCAGCAGTTTTCATTAATGAGCACTATACAGCAGACAACAAAGCTCAGGTTTGTGTAATTGGTAAACCTGATACACAGGTTCTGTTAGAGAGACAGAATGGTATTGAAGCAGGTCTTGAAGAGTTCTGCGAAGATAACTATGAAATCGTAGCAACAATCGACGGTGTTGTTAACAATGAAGTTCAGACAAAGGCTGAGACAGTTCTTCAGGCTAACCCAGATTGTAAAGTATGGGTAGGCGTAGGCGCTGGCGCCATGATCGGTTCCAATACAGCTCTTCTTGCTAAATACGGCGGCGCTGGAAACATTCCAGAAGATTGTGGTGTTATTACAACAGACGTTACAAAAGAGCAGTTAGACGCTCTTCAGGCTGGTGACGAGGCTGTTAGAGCTATCGTAGGCTTTGAGGGATCCAACACAGATACAGCTCAGGCATGCTTTGAGATGTTCGAGAGAATTCTGAGTGGTGATGATTTCGCAGATGGCAAAGATGTTTTCAGACCATTATCTGAGATCAACATGGACAATATCGAAGAGATTCAGGCTGGCATGTAATCGTTGATTACAAAGACAAATTAGTATCAAAGAAATGGGGGCGGCTCCTAGCAGCCGCTCCCAAAATAATATAGTCACGGGGGATGAATATGAGCGAAGAATATGTATTGCAATTACAGCATATAAGAAAAGAATACCCGGGTGTTGTTGCGCTGAAAGATGTTACTCTTGAATTGAAAAAAGGTGAGATTCTCGCACTGATCGGAGAAAATGGTGCCGGTAAATCCACATTGATCAAATGTTGTTCAGGAGCAGTTATCCCAACTTCTGGAAAGATTATCGTCAATAATAAAGAGTTTACAAGTATGACACCTCAGCTTGCAGCAGAAAATGGAATTGCGATTATCTATCAGGAGTTTAATAACGTTAAAGAGTTATCAGCAGCAGAAAACCTGTTTTTGGGAAGACCTATTCGAAAAGGTATCGTAGTTGACAAAGCGGCCATGGAAAAGGAGGCTGCAAAGGCTTTCGAGCGTTTACATATTAAGATTAATCCTAAGGCGTTGATGAAAGATCTGACCGTAGGATATCAGCAGATGGTTGAGATTGCCAAGGCAATTCAGCAGAATGCGAATATTTTGATTATGGATGAACCTTCTGCTCCTTTGACAAGTGCAGAAGTTGAGAGCATGTTTGAAGTAGTAGAGCAGCTTCGTGCAGAAGGCGTTTCTATTATTTATATCTCTCATAGATTGGATGAGATTTATCGTCTGTCTGATAGAATTGTTGTAATTCGAGACGGAGAATATGTGAAAACTCTGATTACAGAGAAAAGCCATGTACAGGAGCTGATCCAGCTCATGGTAGGTCGTGAACTGACACAGACATATCCTCCCCGAGGAGATTGTATCGACAAAAATGAAGTATTTTTGGAATTGAAGAATGTTACCGGAAATGGTGATAAGAATATTAACTTAAAGGTTCACAAAGGTGAGATTCTTGGTCTGGGCGGACTGGTAGGTGCAGGACGTACAGAGCTTGCGGAGATGATTTTCGGTGCAGCCCGTAAAGAGTCTGGCCAGATGATCTTTAAAGGCAAAGAAATCAATCCGAAGAGTCCAAGAGAAGCAATTGATTTGGGAGTAGCGCTGGTGCCGGAAGACAGAAAACGTCATGGTGCTATGCTTGGTATCTCTATTAAAAACAATATCAATATGCCAATATACGAGAGAAACTCTACATTGAGTGTGATTGATTCTAAGAAGGAATGGGAGATTGCCGAGAAATACGAGAAGAATATGGCAATTAAGACGCCATCATTGAATCAGCTCGTTAAAAACTTAAGTGGTGGTAACCAGCAGAAAGTAATCCTTGGAAGATGGCTTGCAGCGGATTCTGAGTTGATTATCTTCGATGAGCCTACTCGTGGTATCGACGTAGGTGCAAAATACGAAATCTACAAATTAATGAATGACTTAGTAGAAAAAGAGGGAAAAGCAATTCTGATGATTTCTTCTGAAATGGAAGAGTTAATGGGTATGTCAGACAGAATTGTGGTGCTGGCAGAGGGTAATCAGACTGGAGAACTTCAAAAAGAAGAATTCAGTCAGGAAACAATTATGGCGTTTGCATCAGCAGCTAAAGTTGAGGAGGTAGAGTAATAATGAAAGAAAATAAAATTGTAAATCAATTAAAATCTCAGGCAATTTGGATTGTACTGGTAGCTCTTGTTATTGTCTTCACAATTGCGAATCCAAGATTTATCAGTCCAAGTAACTTGCTTACACTGCTTCGTCAGGTTTCCATGTACGGTATTGCTTCTATCGGTATGACTTTTGTTATCCTGCTTGGTGACATCGACCTTTCCACAGGTACCATTATTTCATTTGTAAATATTATCTGTGCTTATATGATGGTAAACATGGGATTGAATCCTGTTATCGCAGTAATCATTTCACTGATCGCTGCAACATTGATTGGCGTATTGAATGGTTTCATGGTATCTACCATTGGTATCCCCGCAATTATCGCTACTTATGCAACACAGACTGCTTTCTATGGTTTGGCATTGATTATCTGTGGTGGTATGCCGATTAGTGGATTCTCCAAAGGATTTGCTGTTATTGGTCAGGGATATGTAGGTATCGTTCCGATTCCTGTAATTATCATGGCAATTTGTTTTATCATCGGTGCCTTCATCCTGAATAAAACATATTTCGGACGTTATTTCTACGCAGTAGGTGGTAACGTAGAAGCTGCAAAACTTTCCGGTATCCGCGTAAGCAGAATCAAATACCTTGTATTTGCAATTTCTGGTTTCTTTGCAGGTCTTGCTGGTATTGTAATGCTGTCCCGTACTGCTTCCGGTAATGCATCTTCCGGTGCAGATGGATTCGAGTTCGAGGTTATCACCTGTGTAGTTTTAGGTGGTGTATCTGTAACTGGTGGTGTTGGTAGAATGTCTGGTGTTGTAGCTGGTACATTTATCATTGGTGCTCTGAAAAACGGAATGGTGCTTATGAACGTTAACTCTTATGTACAGAAAATCGTTATGGGTGTTGTACTTGCCATCGCCGTTGGATTTGACTGTATGCAGAATAAGAAACGGAGCAATTAATACAAAATTAATATGAATTTTTTGGCAGAGGGAGTTTGCTCCCTCTGTTTTTTTACTGCGAACCATTTGCGGAATGGCTCAGTGGAACTTTTTAAGTATGATAGGATATTCCTTTGGAATTAGCCCTTCGGGCAGGATCTACTCCTCTGTACACTCTAGAGCGTGTTTGAAAATACCTCGCTAAGTGTAATATGTGTGCGGGGGACATGAAAAACAATAAAAACAACATAAAAATATATTGATTTATGTTGCTGTATATGGTATTATTGCTTTAGAAACAACATGAAACAAATATTTGGACGGAAGATGGAGGTGAAGCAATGCTTGCCATTGAGAGACGGAATGAAATATTGGAAAAACTGCAGCTGGAAAAGCGTGTGGTAGTAAGTGAATTGAGTCAGCATTATAAGGTTACGGAAGAGACCATTCGCAGGGATCTTGAGAAGCTGGAAAACGATGGTTATGTAATTAAAAGTTACGGTGGAGCAGTCTTAAATGAACACAGTGTACTGGAATTGCCCTTCAATATCCGCAAGAATCAAAACATTGTGGAAAAGCAAAGAATTGCCACTCAGGTGGCTAAAATGGTGAGGGACGGAGAAGCAATTATGCTGGATACCAGTTCTACTTCTGTCTTTATTGCAAGAGAACTGAAAGAAAAAAAGAAGTTGACGGTCATCACCAATTCCGTGGAGATTATTGTGGAGCTGTTGGACGTACCTGGTTGGAATGTGATTTCCACAGGGGGGGTGTCCAGGGAAAGATCCTTTTCACTGGTGGGACCCCATACAGATGCTATGATTCGTTCCTATCATGTGGATAAGGCCATTGTCTCTTGTAAGGGAATTGATCTGAATGCAGGAATCACGGATTCCGATGAACAAGATGTCAGCAGCAAGAAAATGATGCTGAAAGCTGCCAAAGAGAGGATTCTGGTGGCGGATAGCACCAAGTTTGGAGAAGTGGCATTTACTAAGGTTGGAGACTGGACAGATTTTACCAAGATGGTAACAGACAAAAAGCCAGCGCAGCAGTGGTTGCAGTTATTGGAGCAGCAGAGAGTGGAATGCTTCTATCCGGGAAAATCCACAAAATAAAAGAATGATGGATATCACAACAAACTTCATTTAAATTCAACATAAAACCAACAAACCCAAAATCAAAATAATGTTACAGGAGGAACAAAACCATGCCATTAGTTACATCCAAGAAAATGTTAGAGGACGCACAGAAGGGGAATTATGCAGTAGGAGCATTTAATGCCGAAAATATGGAGATGATCAAAGCAATTATTCAGGCAGCAGAAGAACTGAGAGCTCCGGTGATGATTCAGACAACACCATCTACTGTGAAATACGGGACACTGGAGACTTTCTTCGGAATGGTTTCTGCAGAGGCTGGGAAAGCAACTGTTCCTGTATGCTTACACCTGGATCACGGCAGCAGCTTTGAACTGGCAATGCAGGCAATGCAGGCAGGTTACACATCTGTTATGATTGATGGATCCCACGAAGATTTCGAGGGAAATGTGGCAGTATCCAAGAAAGTTGCAGATGTTGCCAATGCACTGGGAATTCCGGTAGAGGCAGAGCTTGGCAAAGTAGGCGGTAAGGAAGACGATTTGGAAGCAGATGCTGATACCAATACAGATCCGCAGGAAGCCAAAGAATTTGTGGAGAGAACAGGAGTTACCTCTCTGGCAATTGCCATCGGTACTGCGCACGGATTCTATCACGGCACACCAGTTCTTGACAAAGAACGGGTATCTCAGGTGAAAGAGCTAGTATCTGTACCACTGGTACTTCACGGAGCATCCGGTCTCAGTGAAGAAGATGTAAGAGAGTGCGTAGAGCGCGGAATGTGCAAAGTAAATTTCGCAACAGAGCTGCGTGTAGCTTACACAGATGCCTGCAAGAAATTACTGGCTGAGAAACCAGAGACCTTTGATCCTAAGAAATTAGGCGTGGTTGGAATGGAGGCAGTAAAGGAAATTGTTAAGAGCCGCATGATTATGTGCGGATGCGATGGAAAAGCAGAATAAAAGAGAGTGTGGGCCATATGAAACAATACTTATTAGGGATTGATATTGGAACAAGTGCATGTAAGACGGCAGTTTTCGATGAGAATGGCAAGGTGATTGCCAGCGGCAACGGAGACTATCAGGTGTATTATCCCCATCCAGGCTGGGCAGAGCAGAATCCGGAAGAATGGTGGGATGCAGTTTGTCACGCAGTTCGTACCACTCTGGAGAAAGGAAAAATCCGGCCGGGAGAGATTGTGGGAATCGGTATCGACGGACAGAGCTGGTCCGCCATTCCTGTGAATAAGAATGGAGAGGTGTTAACTAACACGCCAATCTGGATGGATACAAGAGCAGCGGATATCTGTGAGGAAGTGGGAGCCAGGATTGGAGAGGATAATATGTTCCAAGTATGCGGCAATCCATTCAAGCCTTCCTATACCACGCCGAAGATTCTATGGTATCAGAGACATATGCCAGAAGTATACGCCCATACATATAAGGTGCTTCAGTCTAACAGCTACATTGCCTATAAGCTGACAGGCGAGATGACTCAGGAATTGACACAAGGATATGGTCTTCACTGCTTTGATATGAGAAAAGGCGTATGGGATTTGGATATGTGCCAGGAGCTGGGGATTTCCCCGGATTTGCTGCCGGATATCTATCCAAGCCATGGAGTTGTGGGAAAGGTTACTGCCAAGGCAGCTTCTGAGTGTGGTTTGATAGAAGGAATTCCTGTGGTGGCAGGAGCTTTGGATGCGGCCTGTGGTACTTTGGGCGCCGGAGTGGTACATCCTGGAGAGACTCAGGAACAGGGTGGCCAGGCGGGGGGAATGAGCATCTGTCTGGATACTTATAAGGCAGACCCGAGACTGATTTTAAGTTATCATGCTGTTCCCGATCAGTGGATCATTCAGGGGGGCACCGTTGGCGGCGGCGGCGTGATGCGTTGGCTGGAGAAGGAGTTTGCAGATTACGAGAGAGTGAAGGGTAAGGAGATTGGAAAGAACTCTCTGGAGCTGTTCAATGAGATTGCAGAGAAGGTGGCACCGGGCAGTGATGGAGTAGTATTTCTTCCCTATATGTCTGGAGAGCGTTCACCCATCTGGGACCCGGATGCCAAAGGTGTTTTCTATGGTCTGGATTTCAGTAAGACGAAGGGACATTTTGTCCGCGCTGCTATGGAGGGAGTGGCACTGTCGCTTCGCCATAACCTGGATGTGGCAGAACATGCAGGAGCACATGCCAGTGAGCTTCGTGCTATGGGCGGTTCTGCGAATTCTCTGCTCTGGACCCAGATTAAGGCTGATGTGACAGGCAAGAAGATTATCGTACCATCTTCTGATACAGCCACTACATTGGGCGCTGTAATTTTGGCAGGAGTGGGAATCGGCATGTATCAGAGCTTTGAGGAGGCTGTGGATAAGACTGTGATTATCAAGCGTGAACACTTGCCAAATGCAGCGAATGAAGAAGTATACAAGAAAAATTATGAAATATATTTGCAGTTATATGACAATCTGAAAGAGGTCATGAGAAGAAAGGGGTAAATGTGAAATGAAAGCAGCAGTTGTTTGTGCAAATGAAGATGTACAGTATCTGGATTATGAAGAACCGCAGGCAGCACCAGGCACCGTGAAGGTGAAGGTAAAAGCATCTGGTATCTGTGGTTCCGATATTCCCAGAGTTTTACACAATGGTGTACATTTCTATCCGATTGTACTTGGACATGAATTTTCCGGCGATGTAGTGGAAGTGGGAGAAGGCGTTACAAAGGTAAAGGTCGGTGACAGAGTATCTGGTGCTCCCCTACTTCCCTGTATGAAATGTGATGATTGTCAGCACGGCAATTTCTCCCTGTGCAAGCATTATAGCTTCATTGGTTCCAGACAGCAGGGAAGCAACGCCGATTATGTGGTGATTCCAGAGCAGAATGCAGTGGTATTTGACCCGAGCATCTCTTATGAGCAGGGTGCCATGTTTGAGCCATCCACTGTAGCGCTTCACGGTGTGATTCAGAATGAATATAAGGGTGGAGAATACGTTGCTGTGTTAGGCGGCGGAACCATCGGAATGTTTACTATGCAGTGGACCAAAATCTTTGGTTCCAAAAAGGTAGTAGTATTTGATATCAGCGATGAGAGACTGGAGCTTGCCAAAAGACTGGGAGCTGATGAAGTCATTAACACCACACAGGAAGGCTATATGGAACGTGCCAAAGCAATCACAGGCGGTAAGGGATATGCGTTCGTATTTGAGACCGCGGGACAGGTTCCAACCATGCATATGGCGTTTGAGCTGGCTGCAAATAAAGCTCATGTCTGTTTCATCGGAACACCTCATGTGGATTTGACTTTCACACCGGCTATGTGGGAGAATATGAACCGGAAGGAATTTAAGCTGACCGGATCCTGGATGTCCTACAGTGCACCGTTCCCAGGCAGAGAGTGGGAGCTGACAGCACACTATTTTGCCACAGGACAGTTGAAATTTGATCCCGGATTTATTTATAAGAAAATGCCTATGAGCCAGGCTCAGGAAGCCTTCCAGATGTACAAGACACCAGGACTGGTGAAGGGTAAGATCCTTCTGATGAATGAGGAGTAGGGGGAAGCCATGATACTGACAGTTACGTTAAATGCAGCTATTGACAAGCGTTACGTAGTGGAAGAATTTTGCGTTGGAGAAGTGAATCGTGTGAAGGAGTGCGCTTATACTCCAGGCGGTAAGGGCCTGAATGTGTCAAAACCAGCCGCCATCGCAGGTGCCCATGTGGTTGCTACCGGATTTGTGGGTGGTCATGCGGGAAATTACATTGAAGCTTCTCTGAAGGATTTTCATGTGACAAGTGCATTTTACCATCTTGAGGCAGAGAGCCGCTCCTGTATCAATATTTGGGATGAGAAAAATCAGGTTCAGACAGAATTTCTGGAGCCGGGCTTTACGGTAACAAAGGAACAGTTTGAAGGTTTTAAAGCAAAGTTTTCCAAATTAGTGCAGGAAGCTGATGTGGTTGCCATGTCAGGCAGTGTGCCCAAAGGTCTGGACGGAACTGCTTACCAGCAGCTTGTAAAGCTTGTAAAGGATGCGGGCAGAAAAGTGATTCTGGATACCAGCGGAAGGCTTCTGGAGATGGGCATTGAGTCCTGTCCTACTATGATCAAGCCTAACATCGATGAGATTCGTATGCTGACTGGCAAACACTGTGATCGGATTGAGGATATTATCGAGGCGGCAAAGGAAGTTCACAGACGTGGTGTGGAAGTGGTTGCAGTATCTCTGGGAGCAGATGGTTCCCTGGCTGTCTGTGACGATGGTGTGTTCCGCGCCATTGTGCCGAAAATTGATGCAGTGAATACGGTGGGATGTGGAGATTCCATGATTGCCGGATTTGCTCTTGGCTTCAGTGAGGGACTCAGTGTGGAGGAGACACTGCGCAAAGCAAGTGCCATTTCTGCGGCGGCGGCCTTGAGAGAAGAGACGGGATACTTTGTTATGGAGGATATGAAACGTCTTCTCCCGCAGATTCAGATTGAAAAAATAGGATAAATATAATTATATAAAAGTCGAGAAAAGGCGGTTCTGATAAATAATAAGAATCGTCTTTTTGTACATTTTAGTAAGTCAATTTTGTTAAAAAATGCGCTATTGAACTTTTATTATAGAAATGTTATACTCAATTTGAACTATATTACATAAATA
>CAMQZX010000149.1 GCA_947039785.1 uncultured Lachnospiraceae bacterium
ATTGGGCAGTGCATGGGAAATGAGGATACAAAGGCTGCGGACGATTATTTTAAGAAACTAACGAGGATCACACTTTTGCTCTCGTCGGCATGGAATCTTCTGATCTTTCTTCTGACCCCATTATTTATGAGATTATATGCTTTGGAACCGGAAACAAAGCGGCTTGTCATCCTGCTGGTTCTGATCCATAACCTGTTCAATGCCATAGCATATCCCTTTTCCGGCGCACTCAGCAACGGGCTGCGGGCTGCAGGTGATGTGAAATTTACCATGTATGTTTCGGTTATATCCACGGTAGCGGTGCGTCTGCTGCTGTCCTGGGTTTTCGGAATTGTCCTGCAAATGGGCGTAATTGGGATTGCCATTGCAATGGTGTGTGACTAGATCATCCGGGCGGTTGTTTTCTTCTGGCGGCAAAAGTCCGGAAAGTGGAAGGAGTTTCAGGTGATTTAATTTGTATGAGGGATAAAGGATATGGATGGTACGGTTTCAAAAATAAAAGTCTCTATGCTTACAGGCTCCGTATGGAAAAGCCTCGTTTTCTTTGCTGTTCCTTTATTGCTTGGGAGCATTTTTCAACAGCTTTATAATACCGTTGACTCGCTTGTTGTTGGCAATTTTTTAGGTGATTCTGCCCTTGCTGCGGTAAGTTCTGCTGCCAATCTCATCAATCTGCTGGTTGATCTGTTCATCGGATTGTTTACCGGCGCGGGGATATTGGTGGCGAATACGTATGGCAGCGGTGACAGAGATAAGCTCTCTCACGCTGTACAGACAACACTTTCGGTTGGCCTGGCTGCCGGTATTCTCCTGACGGTGATTGGGAATATACTGGCCCCGATCATTCTTCGCCTGATGAATACGCCAGCGGATGTGATGGCAAATTCGCTTTCTTATTTCAGAGTTTATTTTTCGGGTTCGCTCGCTTTTATCATGTATAATTGTTGCACTGGTATTTTGCAGAATCTTAGTGACAGCATACAACCTTTAAAATATCTGATTCTGGCCTCGATAACGAACATTGTTCTGGATATATTGTTTGTTGGCGTATTCCATTGGGGCGTTGGTTCCACCGCCCTTGCGACGATTCTTTCTCAGGGACTTAGTGCTATTTTGTGCCTTTTAAGACTTTATCGGTCCCAGGAAATCTGTGGATTTGATCTGCACCGAGTCAGGCTGTATCGGGATGCTCTTTCGCAGACACTCCATTTTGGTGTGCCGTCAAGTTTTCAAAATTGTATGATCGCTCTGTCAAATGTAGTGGTGCAGTCCGGCATCAATCTTTTTGATACACAGGCCATTGCAGGCTGCGGCGCATGGTCTAAACTGGAGGGTTTTGCGTTACTGCCAATTTTAAGTTTTACGATGGCGTTAAGCACCTTTGTAGGGCAGAATAAAGGAGCCGGAAACCATGAACGGATTCTTTCTCCTGCTGGGCGTGTCTAACTGTATAGGCGGTATTCTTCGGGGAATTGGAAAAACCAAGACTTCTATGTTTAACTATTTAGGCTGCTGGTGTTTAGTGCGTATTATCCTGATTCATGCGGGTCTGGCGATCATCAAGGATATTCGCATTGTTCTGATTGCTTATCCGGTTACCTGGTTTTTGAGTGCGGTAATATTCTTGTGGCGATACAAAAAAGACGTTTTAGTAAAAAATAAAAAATAAGAATAGGAGTGGATATTATGAGTAAAAAGATTTTGGTAGCATACTTTTCGGCAAGTGGTGCAACTGCAAAGGCTGCGCGGAAGCTTTCTGAGGCAGTGGGGGCAGACCTGCACGAGATCAAGCCGGAGATTCCTTACAGCAGTGCAGACCTGGACTGGACAAACAAAAAAAGTCGTAGCAGCGTGGAAATGAATAATCCGGTATTCCGTCCTGCGATTGCCGGGAAAATGGAGGATATGGAGCAGTACGATGTGGTATTTGTCGGCTTCCCTATCTGGTGGTATGTCGCCCCGACGATTATCAACACTTTTTTGGAGAGCTATGATTTTTCCGGTAAAACCATCGTTCCATTCGCCACATCCGGAGGCAGCGGCATGGGAAAGACAAATGAAAGGCTTGCGCAAAGCTGTCCTGGGGCGACTTTGCTGAAAGGGAAAATGTTGAACGGTTCTCTGTCCATGGAAGAACTGAAAGCATGGGGGCGAAGCTTATGAGAAGATGGATCGCTGGCCTTCTGGCGCTTTCTATGCTGTGCTTCGTTACCGCCTGTGGTTCACAGGAAACCAGTGATACTTCAATGCCGGAAACATATTTATCAGAAGATATTACGGAAACAGAGGCTGATGACAGGACAGATGAGCAACAAGTGTCAGAACATAATAAAATTCTAATCGCTTATTTTACATGGGCGGAGAATGCAAGGCCAAAGCTGGCGGAAAAGGTTTCAGACCTTTCAGAATATGACGTGGTGTTTTTAGGGTATCCAAACTGGTGTTACAGCGCACCGATGGCTGTTTTTTCCTTTTTAGAGGAAAATGACCTTAGCGGCAAGAAGGTTGTGCTGTTCTGCTCCCACGGGACAGGTGGGCTTGCATCCAGTGTAAAGGACATTTCTGCCATGCTTCCAGACAGTCAGGTCGAAAGCAATGTGCTGGGTGTGTACCGTGATGATCTACCGCAGTCACAGAAAACGATACAAAGCTGGCTGGAAAAAATCGGTTATTGAAGGGAGGAAGCACTTATGCAATACCGTAAACTACCGAAGGGAACGGAACAGATCAGCGTTCTTGGAATCGGCACCAGCTCCATTCAGGCGTCAAGCGAAAAAGAGATTGAGAAGATCATAACCGTCGCTATGGAGAATGGAATCAACTATTTTGATATGGCTTCATCGGAAGCAAAGCCCTTTGCTGCTTATGGGCGTGTTACAAAAGGGATGCGGGATAAGGCATATTTCCAGATTCATTTTGGAGCAAATTATGAAACGGGAATTTATGGATGGACAACAAACCTGGATACCATTAAACGCTCCGTTGACTGGCAACTAAAGGCGCTACAAACAGATTATATTGATTTTGGATTCCTTCATTGCATTGACGAATCGGCGGATCTGCATGAAGTAGAAAGGGCCGGAATTATTCGCTATATCGAAGAACTGAAAAAAGCTGGCGTGGTCAGGCACATCGGCCTTTCTTCGCATACTCCGCTTCTCGTGAACGAAGTGCTTGATATGGGGATTTTGGATATACTGATGTTCAGCATCAATCCTGCTTACGATTATGCAGGAGGCACCGAACCAAATTATGCAGCAGACAGCTATGCGGTTGGCAGTGTAGCAGAAAGAATGAACCTGTACCGTCGTTGCGAAACAGAGG
This sequence comes from uncultured Lachnospiraceae bacterium, assembly GCA_947039785.1. Taxonomy (GTDB): domain Bacteria; phylum Bacillota; class Clostridia; order Lachnospirales; family Lachnospiraceae; genus JALFVM01. The sequence goes on from CAMQZX010000149.1 coordinate 3,325, forward strand.
GCGTGGGTCTCTCCGTGATGAAACCCTTTAGTGGTGGGCAACTATTGAAGGCAGAAACCTCACCTTTTGGGAAGGCACTGACAGAATATCAATGTATTCAGTATGCTTTAGATAAGCCGGGTGTTTTGACAGTGCTTCCCGGTGTTCGTAACATGGACGATCTTAAGCGGATTCTCGGATTCTTAGATGCTGCGCCGGAGGCAAGGGATTATTCAGTCCTTGGTTCTTTTGCGCCGCAGGATGCCGCAGGAAAATGTGTCTATTGCAATCATTGCCAGCCCTGCCCTATGGGGTTGGATGTGGGACTGATCAACAAATACTATGATCTTTCCAAAGCAGGTGATTTACTGGCAAAAAGCCATTATGAAAATCTTACTGTTAAAGCCGACGCCTGCGTCCTCTGCGGGCATTGCAATAAGCGGTGTCCCTTCCATGTGGATCAGGTTACAAGGATGCAGGAAATTTCAGCCTATTTTAATCTTGAAGGGAGAAAGAACAATGACAGAAAAAGATTTCAAACAAATCTTCCCGTTGGGAGAGAAGAATGACGCTTATGAGCAGTATTTTATCGGACAGAGCTATCTGTCCATGTTGACAACTGAAAGAGTTGGAATTGCCAATGTAACCTTTGAGCCGGGATGCCGGAATAACTGGCATATTCATCACAAAGGAGGGCAGATTCTGCTCTGTACTGCCGAACGGGGATATTATCAGGAATGGGGAAAGCCTGCTCAGGAGATGAAACCCGGTGATGTAATTAACATTCCGCCGGAGGTGAAACATTGGCATGGTGCGGCTCCTGATAGCTGGTTTTCCCATCTGGCGGTAGAGGTTCCGGCAGAGGGAAGTTCCAACGAATGGTTGGAACCGGTGGCTGAACAGGAATACAGCAAATTAAAGTAAGGAGGCAGACCATGAAAAAGGTAACAGCGGGCAAAGATGCCTTGGGTGATTTCGCACCCAAATTTGCGGAACTAAATGATGATGTGCTGTTTGGAGAAGTCTGGTCGCGGGAGGATAAGCTGCCTGCAAGAGACAGAAGCATTGTCACGGTAACGGCGCTTATAGCAAGCGGTGTGCTTGACAGCTCTCTTCAATTCCATATCGGAGAAGCAAAAAAGAACGGCGTCACCAAAGAGGAAATGGCAGAAATTTTGACCCATGCCGCTTTTTATGCAGGATGGCCGAAGGCATGGGCGGCGTTTCGGATGGCAAAAGAGATTTATCAGGATTAAGGAGGAAAAATCATGTTAGGAAATTTTGAGTATTCAAATCCAACGAAGCTTTATTTTGGAGAAGATTCCCTTTGTTCTTTGAATAAGGAGCTTCCTAAATATGGGAAAACCGTTCAGTTGATTTACGGCGGCGGCTCCATCAAGAAAAATGGCATTTACGATCAGGTTATGGAGCTGCTGAAAGCGAGTGGCAAAGTGGTCATTGAGGACGACGGCGTGATGCCGAATCCTACCGTAGAAAAGCTGCGGGAGGGTGTTCAGATTGCCAGAGAGAACCACGTGGATTTTCTGCTGGCCGTAGGCGGAGGCTCCTGTTGCGATTATACCAAGGCGGTTTCCGTATCTGTTCACTGTGACGAAGATCCGTGGGAAAAGTATTACATCCGCTTTGAGGAGCCAGACTGTGAAATCGTCCCTGTTGGCTGTGTACTGACAATGGTGGGAACCGGCAGCGAAATGAACGGCGGCGCAGTCATTACCAATCATGACTAAAAACTGAAAATCGGTCATGTATTTGGGGATCAGGTGATGCCGAAGTTTGCGATCCTGAATCCGAAATTCACTTTTACCCTGCCGAAACAGCAGATGGTGGCGGGTATCTATGATATTTTCAACCACATCTGTGAGCAGTATTTTTCCGGCGAGGACGACAATACCAGTGATTATATCAGCGAGTCGTTGATGAAATCGGTGGTTCACAGTTCCCGAATCGCCATTCGGAATCCGGAGGATTATGAGGCAAGGTCAAATATCATGTGGGCGGCAACCTGGGCGCTGAATACCCTTGTTTCCAGAGGAAAAAGTACAGACTGGATGGTTCATATGCTTGGGCAGTCTGTTGGCGCATACACCGATGCAACGCACGGGATGACGCTCTCTGCGGTGTCCCTGCCTTATTATCGGTACATCATGCCCTATGGTCTTGCAAAGTTTCGCCGTTTTGCGGTGAATGTATGGGAAGTTGATGCGAGCGGAAAATCTGATGGACAGATTGCCAAAGAAGGTCTTTCCTGCATGGAAAGCTGGATGAAGGAGTTGGGGCTTGTGATGAATCTCCGTGAACTGGGAGCAACAGAAGAAATGCTGGACGGTATTGCAGACGGAACGTTTATTATGGAGGGCGGCTATAAGGTGCTGACTCGTGATGAGGTGCTGGATATTCTGAAAGCTAGCTTATAAAAGAAAATTCCACGCCCATATATAAATTACAGAAATCTTTGGAATGTGTCAAAGCAGCATATCACCAACAGCAAAATAAGAAAAACGACTTGCCCGAAACAACGGGATAAAGTAACGCGGTCGGGCTAATCTTGCCTGACCGCGTTATTTCTTTTCCTGAAGATCCTCTATCTGCTTACAGATGGCGATATATTTTTGAATTTCCGCCTCGCCTTTCCCAGCAAAAAAATCCACGATGCTCTTTGAAACGGTTGTTGTCGGAGTATCTTGGAACACAATGGCGTCAAGGCTGATGTTCATTTCTCTTGCAATCAAAGCAACGGTCTCAAACCGCGGGCTGCTTTTACAGCGTTCCGCTTCTGAAATCGTGCGTTTGCTCATGTGGAGCCGGTCGGCCAGTTCCTCTTGTGTTAGCGTTTGCGCAGCCCGTTTTATCCGGAGTTCTGCTGCAAATAAATCAACCACATTATCCATTCTACATCACATCTATATTATTGTATGATGTGCTTTCACTCACATAAATAACCATATAAATCATACAGAACGAGCTATAAATCATTTTTTGGGAGGTTAAGAAAAAATGTTTCAAAGCACACCTCCTGTTTTGATACGGTTTTCTTGTGCTTTCCGTATCATGCAGGTTGCCGCTCACTGGCAAAAGAGGCTATAATGACTTTAAATACTCCTCTACATTCACATAATGAATATCATCCAAATCACTGCTTTCGCCACGGTAGATCACATATTTTCCGGTAATCTCTCCATATCGATGGCTTGTCATAGCGCACTTCTCCTCGTCTTTCAGATGACGTCCCTGCTCCACAACCAGCTCTTTACTGTACTTCACTTCATAGATTTGACAGTTAAGTGCCTTTGGATCAAAAACTACCATATCGAATTCTCCAACTGAAAATTGAAGCTTGAATACATTTTTCTCCGGATGGGCAATTTTCGTTTCCAGTAAGACAATATCTTCCATCATTCTTCCACGGATCTCGCTAAGCAATCTATCCAGAATTCTCTGTCTTGAGGTCACAGATAATTCACTGAACTTTGCGTCAAGAAGCAGATTAGATACGATTGCATTGGCCTGCGCATATCGCATACCTGGCTGAGTGATGACAGTTACTGTGTTCTTTCGACTCACCTCTGGCAGGAACTCAAGGTCGATCTTCATAATCAAATCCAGCAAAGTAAGGTATTCCTCGATCTGCACCATATGATAATCTTCAATCTGAACACTCTGCTCCTCCTTGTTCAGGATATCCAGCACCTGCATCATACCGCGAGGCACTGCATCCAGATCCATATGCGCCTTGATATTGATGGGTGCTTCTCTGTCCCGAAGGAGGTTCGAGGCTGTAACAGCGATATCATGAGACTTGAAGGTCCTTTCAACTACTCTTCGTGTAAAGCTGTGATTGATATTTTCAACCACACGATTGATCACATTTGTCAGTTCCCCTTTTTCGTATAAATCCAATAATGAACGGAAGTGTCCGCCATATTCATACATTTTGAGGGAATGCTGGATGTTTTTTGCTATCGCTGTATCAATATATTCCTCCGCACTTCTGGCTGAGGCAAAGATTGCATCCTTGTTATAATTCACCCCACTTAGACTCATGGTTCCACCGTAGCGGATATATTCATCAATTCCTTTAATTCCAAGAACCTCTTCAAATTCACGATACGGGATAAAGGTTGTATGCATCATAATGCATCGATCATAGAGCTGTTCTTCTTTGGAAAAAGCAAATCCCAGAGAATCTGTTCCTGATAAAACGATCTTCATTCCACTGCTGGCATAAATATCTGAAAATAGCGCCGCCCCTTCGATGAAGTCCTCCATGAGTGTTACTTCATCGATAAATATATACTTAAAGCCTTTTTCCTCCAGAAGCCTCAGATCCTCATCAATATCTTCCAGGGTATCTTTCGATCTCACCTGGATAAAAGCTGCTTTACGAAATTCTACTTCCGAAAGTTCTGTAAGGATCTGACGGATCATTGTTGTCTTACCGGTTCTACGAAGACCATAAATCACAAATACCTTATCCGTTTGGCTTCCAACAATGTACTCTCGTAACTCACAGATACACTCCCTCTTCTTATATTTCTTCGTCACTGCGATCTGAGCATGCAGACGAGTACCCGTTCTTACAATTGTCTTAAACTCCAGTTGCTCTTCTTTCCTGGAATTCTTTTCCGGAATAATCTGCTTCTTCAATTCCTTCAGTTCTTTTTCCAGCGTCTTTCGACATTCAATCTGATTCTTAAGTTCTGAAACCTCTTCAAAAGCAATATAATTTTCTACAATCTTCCCATTCCTTGTGATACGGTGATAATAATATTCTTTATCTCTAATTTTCTTTTTTGTGATGCTACCTTCAGGCAATATGGCAATTTCTCGTTCAAGTTCTGCAACCCGACTCATTAATTCTTCCTGACCCATTCGTAACACCTCCTAAATCTCGTTATACCCATTATACCCATATTTCAAAATAATATCAAGGGTATAATTGGTATGCTATCAGTTCCCACTTTTCAGCTATTTATATTACTTCATTTCCCATTTAACAAAAAAGAGCCCCCGAAGAGACTCATATAAACCGAAAATCTATTGTATTGAAATAAGTCATAAAAGATCAAACAAATTTATCTGTCTGCCAGTCCAGCTCTTCTGGTCTGCTGCATGAACTACATATCCCGGCATAAAAGGCTGGGATATCCGTTCTCATTCCCGTCTGAATGATCATAACCTGTTCACTTCCTTTACAAGATCTGTAATGCTTTCTTCCATATCCGCATTAATGCCAACTGCTCTGTCTCCGAAGCTCTCAGGTACGATTACCTGATTCAGATTTAATCGGATCAAACTGATATTCTCGTGTTCTCTAACTAACTTTTCAAATGAAAATCTAATAATCGTAGGCGTATTAAAACCTACACCAAGCTCGATCAGTACCAGCTTTTTATCAATTGCTTCTGTCAGATACTCTCTAAATCATTCTTCTGCAGCATACCAGTCTTCATCCTGTACAAAATACTGATCCTTACGCAGGTTCATGTCCATCGGCACTCCACATACAGGGCACTTTGGAACCAGTTCTGATGGTATCATGCAGTTTTCTCTTGCTGCATCCATCTTTCTGAATAAATCTACCGCAGCATAGGTCTTCTCATGGCAGCCTTTTCTACACTGGATATGGAAATAATCTCCCTGGGTACAGAAGATCTGATCTGTAGACAGACCGGCTTTCTCAAACTGTTTATCCGCATTTGTGCTAAGTAAAAATATTTTTTTATCAGAAAGTGCATCAAGAAGTATCTTGTGAAGCGGAGTAACATCAAGGTCTATTCCGTCAAGCAAAGCCTGCTTTGATCAGTAACCCCAGTAGCTCTCTCGAACGTTATTTTCTTCTTTGGAAACTGTATCCTCTTCATTTAACCACCTACTATCCTAATAATCTATGATAAATAGCCTCATCTTCATCCTTAAAAACATTAAAGATGACCTTGATGTGACTGTTTGTTTCTTCTTTATATTTCTTTACTGTTTCCACTGCAATCTCTGCAGCTCTTTTATTTGGAAACATGAATACACCTGTGGAAATACAGCAAAATGCGATGCTCTCCACACCATTTTCCTCTGCAATTTCCAGACAGCTTCTATAGCAGGACGCCAGAAGTTCTTCATGTTTCTTTGTCCGGCCACCTCTAACAATTGGCCCCACCGTATGAATCACATAATCACACGGAAGATTGTAGGCTAGCGTAATCTTTGCCTGTCCTGTCGGTTCTTCATAGCCCTGTTCTTCCATGATCTCATTACACTTTAATCGTAACTGGATCCCTGCATAAGTATGAATACGTTATCAATACAGTTGTGGCAAGGCTGATAACATCCGGTCATGCCACTGTTGGCCGCATTCACGATTGCACCAACTTATTATTACATCGAGAATATATCATCATTTAGTTGTAATGTCAATGGTTACATCTAAAAATGGTAAAAGAAAGGGGCTGTCGGGAAATAGATAGCCTCAAACGGGGAGGTTGTGACCGATATTGA
>CAMQZX010000150.1 GCA_947039785.1 uncultured Lachnospiraceae bacterium
ATATAAAAATGATTGGTAAATTATAGTAAAAATAACGAATAAATTTATGTTGAAATAGGTAAAATTGCGTGATATTATTTGAATCAAGAAAAACAATCGATTGCAAAAGGAGGCATTTGAAATGAAACGAGTACAATATGAGACAATGGTGAAAGAGTTCAAACGAGTTTTATTAAAAAAGGGTTTTAATGAAGAGAGAGGTGAAGCGGCAGCAGAGATTTTTGCACAGAACAGTCTAGCGGGAGTATACTCCCATGGTTTGAATCGCTTCCCAAGAGTAGTGAGCTATCTGGAGAAAGGAGAAATTGATCCGGATATTACAGCAACCTGCGAATTCCGGTTTGGAGCATTTGAGCGTTGGGATGGTCACAGAGGATTCGGACCGTTAAATGCGAAGCTGGCTATGGACAGGGCCTGTGAGCTTGCAAAGGAATTTGGCATGGGTATAGTGGCGCTTGGAAATAACAATCATTGGATGAGAGGCGGAAGTTACGGATTTCAGGCGGCGGATCAGGGATGTATAGGAATCTGTTGGTCTAATACAATGCCGAATATGCCAGCATGGGGCGGAGTAGACAGAAAGATTGGAAATAATCCGCTGATTTTTGCGATACCAAGAAGTGACGGACAGCATGTTGTAATTGATTGCGCTGTATCCCAGTTCTCATATGGTAAGATTGAGGACTGCAAATTAAAAGGAATCCAGCTCCCTGTTCCGGGCGGTTATGATACGAAAGGGAATCTGACTACAGATCCGGCTGAAATCGAGAAGACATGGAGAGTGCTTCCGATGGGTTACTGGAAAGGAAGCGGGATTTCAATCGCACTGGACCTGATTGCAACGGTTCTTACCAATGGAAATTCTGTACATAAAATCGGGACATTTGGCGATGAGGTCGGGCTTTCCCAGATTATGATCGCAATAGACCCGGCAAAAGCCAACAGTACGGAGCTGACGGACAGTATTGTGAATGAGATCATTGCGGATATCAAATCTTCTGAACCGATCCAGGAAGGCGGAAAAGTATTATATCCGGGAGAACCGGAGACAACAACGATTCAGGATAATAAAGAGAATGGAATCCCGGTCATTGAAGAAATATGGGAGTCTGTTCTGGCAATGTAGATAGAAGAAAGTGAAAGAAAAGGTGATAAATCATGAAAAAATTATGTTGTTTATGTCTGTCATTCGTGCTCCTGATGACTGGTCTGACCGGCTGCGGTTCTTCTAAGGGATCAGAGGATGGAGGCGTCGAGCCTGAACTGAATATTATTCTGGCACATAACCAAACTTCGCTGGAAAACCCTTATTCAAAGGCAGCGATTCGTTTTAAGGAAGCATTGGAAGAGGTCTCGGGCGGAAGAGCTACGGCGACCTTACATCATGGAACTCTGGGAGAAAATGAAGCTGAGCTGGTGGAAAAGCTTGAGCTTGGAGCAATCCATCTGACTGTAGCATCGCCCGGATTTATGACACTTCTTGGCGTGGATGAGATTGACATGTTTTCTTTATTATATTTGTTTGATAGCTTTGAACATTGGGAGGCTTGCGTAGACGGTGAGTTTGGCCAGCAGATGAGTGACCTGCTGAAGGAGAAGATGGATAACCGCTTTAAAATTATGGGATATTGGTCTTGTTCTGTCCGTGATTATTATGGAAAAAAACCTGTTGTGTCACCGTCTGATTTGAAAGGTATGACAATCCGTACACAGAATACTCCGGTAGTACAGGATTTCTGGATAAAATGTAAGGCAATTCCGACTTCTGTTGCATGGGGAGAGTTGTACCAGGCGCTTAGCCAGGGTGTTGTGGATTCCTCTGAGAATGATTACACTAGCTTTAGCTTAAAGGAGCATCACAAAACAGATAACGGAAAATATGTCAGTGAAACCCATCATGATTATACAACACGTTTGTTCCTGACTACGGGGGAATTCTATAATGCGTTAACAGATGAGCAGAGGGAATGGTTTGATGAAGCCTGCCGGATTGCCACAGAAGAGAACCGTGAAAAGACTTATGAGATGTATGAAGAGTCAAAAGCGAGGGTGAAGGCAGACGGAGCGCAGATTACAGAATTTGAGGATGTTGATATAGAAGCATTTAAAGAGATTGCAATTCCGATCCAGGATGAATTTGCAAAAGAAAATGGTATGGAAGATTATCTGGAGATGATTCGTAAAGAAGGAGAGGCCCTGAAACAAAAAGGGCAGGAATAGGAGAAGTAATATGAAGAAAGCATTAGGTTATCTGCAGAAAGCACAAATTATAGCAGGCGGAATCTTTTTAAGTATCTTTTTGGGGAGCGTTGTGATTCAGATGGTATGCCGTTATCTGGGTATTGCGGCAGTCTGGACAGAGGATGTGTCTATGTATGCGTTTATATGGGCAGCATTTATGGGAGCGGCGGCAATGGTTTATGAAAAGCAGCATTTTGCGTTTACATCTGTCAGTGACAAGCTGAAAGATGAGAAAGTGAAGGCAATTCTGGGCATTGTTATTGCGGTTATTATGCTGATTGTTTCGGTTTTGATGTTCTATTATGGGTGCAGGCTCACGAAACAGTTCTGGAATTACCGGTGGGTAAGTATTCAGGAATTTAAAAGAGGGCCGACATGGTTGTGTATCCCGGTGTGCGGCGCTACCTCGACATTGTACCTGATTGGGCAGATTATTGAAGATGTCAATAGTCTGAAGAAAGGAGGAAAATGATTATGGAAGCTTTATTAGTTGTTCTTTTTGTATTATTTGTAATTGCGGGTGTTCCGATTTCCTATGCGCTGGGCTTTGTGTCATTTGCAGGAATAGCAACCCTTCCTATTATACCTAACAGTGTTGTGTTTTCAAAAATGTTCAATGGACTAAACAGCTTCACGCTTTTGGCAGTTCCGTTGTTTATCCTGGCAGCTAATCTGATGAATGAAGGTTCTATATCTGACCGTCTGATTGATGTGTGCAAGTCTACGGTAGGACACGTAAGAGGCGGTCTGGCACATGCAAATATTTTGGTGTCTATGATCTTTGCAGGAATTTCAGGTTCTTCTCAGGCTGATACTGCGGGAGTAGGAAAAATCCTGATTCCGGCAATGGAAAAACAGGGGTATGACAAGGGGACGGCCGTAGGTGTTACAGCGGCATCTTCTACGCTCGGTTCCATTATTCCGCCAAGTATTACCATGGTAGTGTTTGCAGGAATTGCCAATGTAGGTACGGGCGCGCTGTTTATGACAGGTCTGGTGCCGGGAATTATGCTTGGTCTGGCCATGATGTTAGTAGTTGTATTGTACTCTAAAAAGAAGAATTTCCCAAAAGGTGAAAAAGTACCGACTAAAGAAGTATTGAGACAGATCTGGACATCACTTCCAGCATTGATGACACCTATCATTCTGATCGGTGGTATTGTAGCAGGATTATTTACTCCTACAGAGTCTGCGGCAGTTGCATGTGTATATGCATTGATCATTGGTGTCTTTTTCTATCACACGATTAAGATCAGCCGCATTCCGGGAATTTTGATCGAGACGATGAAACTTTCTTCTTTATCCCTGTTTGCCCTGGCTACAGCGAATGCTTTGGGAGAGTTGTTAAGCTATTACCGGTTGAATGAGAAGGTTCAGGAGCTCTTTGTAGGAATGCCCGGCGGAAAAATTGTTTTCTTATTTGTAGTAGTTCTGTTCTTCATGTTTGTGGGAACTTTTATGGACGCGGTGCCGGCAATGATCCTGTTTGTGCCAATCATCCTGCCGTCTTCGAATGCTTTGGGAATCAGTCCGATTATCCTTGGACTGATTATAATCGTTACATTATCTCTGGGACTTGTAACTCCGCCGTATGGGCTGTGTCTTTTACTGGCCGGGTCTATCAGCGGACTTAGTATTGAAGAATCATTTAAAGGAGTATTGCCATACTTTATATCTTCAGTCGTAGTACTTGTAATGTTGGTTTTATTCTCAGATGTATTTCTGGCTATTCCGACAGCGCTATTCCCAAATCTGTTCTGATAGCTGGAGAAGGAGGGAATTATGCTGACAACAAATCTTAGGCTGGCTGATAAATACGATTATCTGTCAGAAAAATTTATAAAAGCCTATCAGTTCTTAAGGACGGAAGATCTGGAGGCTCTTCCGATAGGAATGATTGAAATCGACGGGCAAGAAATATTTGCAAATGTTCAGGAGTATACGACAATGCCCTGGGAAAAATGTCTATTTGAGGCACATGATAACTATTTTGATATTCAATATGTGGTCACCGGGAAAGAAATGTTTGGTTATGTAAAGAGAGTGGGACTGAAAGAATCGGTTCCTTATGATGATAAAAACGATCTGCTGTTTTTTGAGGAACCAAAAGATTGTGGAAGGATTCTGTTGGAGGCGGGAGACATTGCTATTGTTTCTCCAGAGGACGCACATAAACCCAGATGTATGGCGGGTGAAAGCTGTAAGGTTAAAAAGATTGTTTTAAAAATAAAGCTATGAGGTGCTTTTGCTCTTAAGCCTATTAGAAAATCAGAAAGTAAGGGAGAACAATATGAAAACAATAGAAGAACTATTTTATGAGTATGCGGTGGTTCCTGTAGTGGTGTTGGATGACGCAAAGGATGCACTTCCTTTGGCAGACGCTTTGATAAAGGGCGGTCTGCCCTGTGCGGAAGTAACATTTCGAACAGAAGCAGCGGAAGAATCTATACGTCAGATGACTACAAAATATCCGAATATGCTGGTGGGAGCAGGTACGGTTCTTACGATTGATCAGGTGGATCGCGCCGTAGGAGCAGGAGCGAAATTTATCGTAAGTCCTGGGTTTCAGAAAATAGCGGAGCTTACGAAAGAAGCAGTTGCTCTGGCTACAGAGATCAGAAAGTAAATAATAAATGGAGTGTGGAAAAATGGATTTGAAAGTAAGACCGTCAGAAGAGTGTAAATATGATGCAGCATCCCTTGGTGAAGTGATGCTTCGTCTGGACCCGGGCGAAGGCAGGATAAGAACTGCAAGAAACTTCCGCGCATGGGAAGGCGGCGGAGAATATAATGTAATCCGGGGTTTAAGGCGTTGCTTTGGAATGAAAACGGCTGTCATTACAGCATTTGCGGACAATGAAGTAGGTATGCTGATGGAGGATTTTATCCTCCAGGGCGGAGTGGACACTTCTCTGATCAAATGGATGAAGACGGACGGAATCGGCAGGATCTGCCGTAACGGGTTGAATTTTACAGAGCGGGGATTTGGCATCCGCGGAGCAGTTGGATGTTCGGATCGTGCCAATACTGCGATTTCTAAAGCTGCACCAAAAGATTTTGATTTTGAATATATCTTTGGAGAACTGGGAGTTCGTTGGTTTCACACGGGCGGTATCTATGCCGCTTTATCAGAACAGTCTTGTGAAACAGTTCTGGAAGCGATCAAGACAGCAAAAAAATACGGGACGGTTGTATCTTATGATTTGAATTACCGCCCATCTATGTGGAGCGCGATCGGAGGAATTGCAAAAGCACAGGAAGTTAATAAAGAAATCGCAAAGTATGTGGACGTAATGATCGGAAATGAGGAGGATTTTACGGCCTGCCTGGGATTCGAGATTGAAGGCAATGATGCCAATTTAAAAGAGCTGAACCTGGAAGGATATAAAAAGATGATCAATGAGGCGGCTCGGACCTATCCAAATTTTAAGGCAGTGGCTACAACTCTCAGAGAGGTAAAGACTGCTACAGTTAATGACTGGAGCGCAATCTGCTGGGCAGATGGAGAGATATACAAAGCGAAAGATTATAAAGGATTAGAGATCATGGATCGGGTTGGTGGCGGCGATTCTTTTGCCTCCGGATTGATCTACGGTTTAATGGAGACTGGTAATGCTGAACTGGCCGTGAACTATGGAGCGGCACACGGCGCTCTGGCGATGACAACACCAGGCGATACGACTATGGCAAGCAAAAAAGAAGTAGAAGCAATCATGGGCGGTGCGGGAGCCAGGGTACAAAGGTAATATACATATCAAAGAGAGGAAAAGAAGATGCGGTTGCAGGTGGCAATAGACAGAGTGTCTGTTGAGAGAGCAGATGAGATTATAGGACTGACGGAAGGGCATGCAGATATCATTGAAGTGGGGACTTCGCTAATCAAAGATTTTGGTCTGTCAGGCAGTATAAGGACGTTGAAAGACAGATATCCCGGACAATGTATATTAGCCGATATGAAAACTTGTGATGAAGGCGAATACGAGTTTAGAGAAGCTTATAAGGCAGGATGCGACATCCCTACAGTGATGGGATTCTCTTCAATCCCGACACTTAAGGCATGTCAACGGGTTGCAGATGAATATCAAAAGGAATATATGATAGATCTTTTGGAAGTAACAGAAGAAAAGCTTGAGGAGTTGAAGAAAGAATTTCCAGAAGCAATCTTTTGTGTGCATCTTCCTTCAGATAATCAGGGAAAAGGTCTGAAAGAACTGGTTGTTCAGACGTGCAAGCAGATGACAGGGATTAAAAAGATTGCCGTGGCAGGTGGTGTTACATTAGATACATTAGATATTATGAAACAAGCTGGTGTGGAGATTGTTATCGTAGGCGGTGCAATCACTAAAAAAGAGGACATTGCAAAAGCTGCAAGAGAATTTTCAGAGGAACTTGGGAGGTAAAAGGGTATGGTAGACGTGCTGCGTACTATTATGGACGAAATAGAAGATGTTATTAATAAAGTGGAGGAAAAAGAACTTAAGGTAGTTATGGACGAGATTTCTAAGGACAGAAGGATCTTTGTATGCGGAGAAGGGCGTTCGGGACTTTCTGCAAAAGGTTTTGCTATGCGTCTGATGCACTTAGGGTATACAGTGTTTGCGGTGGGAGAGACGATCACTCCGGCTGTCAGTGCAAATGATTTATTTATCGCGGTGTCCGGTTCGGGTAAGAGCGCTAATGTGGTAAATGACGCGAAGAAGGCGGCGGATAAGGGATGTACGGTAATAGCAGTGACAAGTAAACCGGAATCACCGCTTGCGGCTCTGGCAGGACATATCCTTACTATTCCGGGTACTGTGAAGGGAGATGTAAAAGAAGCGAGAGGTTCCGTACAGCTATTAAGTTCACTGTTTGATCAGAGCCTGCATATTACGCTTGACGCGCTCTGTCTGCTTCTAAGCTACCGTGATAACACGTCAAACGAATCGGCTACAAACGCCCATTGGTAAAGGGAGGGAAAATATTATGAAGATGACATTCCGCTGGTATGGAGAAGGAAACGACAGTATTACTCAGGATATGATCAGGCAGATTCCGGGAGTGAAAGGCCTTGTATGGGCGCTGCATGACAAACCGGCCGGTGAAGTATGGGAAGTAGAAGAAATCAAAGAAGCACGCCGTCAGATTGAGGGCGCAGGTTTCCATATGGAGGTAGTAGAAAGCGTTAATGTACATGATGACATTAAGATTGGACGTCCTACAAGAGATAAATATATAGAAAATTACAAAGAGACACTTCGCAATCTTGCGAAATTTGGCGTAAAAGTCGTGACCTATAATTTCATGCCGATTTTTGACTGGACGAGAACAGATCTGTTCCACCCGTTGGAAGACGGTTCTACAGCGCTATTTTATGAGAAGGAACGCATACAGGATGACTACAAAGAGATGGCGGATTATATACTGAATAATCTGCATGGAATGACATTTCCCGGATGGGAGCCAGAAAGAATGGCAAAACTGGATGAGCTTTTTGAAGCATACCGCCCTGTTACAAAAGAAAAACTATGGGAGAATCTGAAATATTTTCTTGAGGCAATCATGCCGACCTGTCACGAGACGGGAATTAAGATGGCAATCCATCAGGATGATCCACCGTGGGATATCTTTGGAATTCCCCGTCTGCTATGTGATAAGGAATCTATAGGGCGTTTTCTTAAGATGGTAGATGATGAGTATAATTGTCTCTGCTTATGCTCAGGATCACTGGGGGCAAATCAGGAAAATAATGTTGCAGATATTATCCGGACCTATTGTGACCGTATCGCCTTTGCGCATATCAGAAATGTCCGGCATTATCCAAACGGGGATTTTACAGAGGCATCCCATCGTGATTGTGATGGTGATACAGGTATTCTGGAGATCATGAAAGCATATCATGACTGTGGCTATACTGGCTATGTGAGACCGGACCACGGACGACATATCTGGGGTGAAAAATGCAGACCGGGATATGGTCTTTATGACAGGGCTCTTGGAATCATGTATTTGTGGGGCTGTTGGGATATGCTGGAAAAGATGGAAGGAAGAGTTGAAAGATAGAGGAATATACTATGGAAAATGCCAGTTCATTGTTATGTGAAAGCAGTACGGAAAATAAGTTTATTACGATTGGTGAAATCATGCTCAGGTTAACACCTCCAAATTATGAGAAGATCCGTATGGCAACCAACTTTGAAGTCAGCTATGGAGGAAGTGAAGCGAACATTGCGTTAGCACTTGCAAATTTAGGGATAGACAGCACTTTTTTTACAGTGGTTCCTAATAACAGTATTGGAAAAAGTGCTGTTCGTATGCTTAGAAGCAATGATGTACATTGTGCTCCGGTGATTTTAAGTACCCCTGAGCAAACACCGACCCATCGGATGGGAAGCTATTATCTGGAGACAGGATTTGGAATACGTCCCAGTAAGGTGACTTATGACAGAAAACACAGTGCCATTACAGAGTTTGATTTTAATATGGTAAATTTAGATGAACTGTTGGAAGGTTATACGTGGCTGCATTTGAGTGGTATTACACCGGCCTTATCAAATGGATGTAAAGAATTAATCATGAACAGTTTGAAAGCGGCGAAGGAAAAAGGAATAACTGTCAGCTTTGATGGTAATTTTCGAAGCACGCTTTGGACATGGGAAGCAGCTAGGGATTTCTGTACACAGTGCTTACCCTATGTTGACGTATTGATGGGGATTGAACCTTATCATATCTGGAAAAATGAAGCTGACCATTCGGAAGGCGATATAAAGGATGGGATTCCTTTGCAGCCGAGTTATGAACAGCAGGATGAAATCTTTCGAATGTTTATTGAGCATTATCCAAATCTTAAATGTATTGCTAGACATGTACGCTATGCACACAGCGGAAGTGAAAACAGCCTGAAAGCATTTATGTGGTATGAAGGACATACTTTTGAAAGTAGGCTTTTTACATTCAATATTTTAGACCGGGTCGGAGGGGGCGACGCATTTGCCAGTGGCTTGATTTATGCTATGATGAAACAGTATAAGGAAATGGATATCATAAATTTTGCAGTGGCAAGCAGTGCGATTAAGCATACTATACGGGGAGATGCCAATATCACAGATGATGTATCAGCTATTCGTAATCTTATGAATATGAATTATGATATAAAGCGTTAAGGCGTGAACTCGTAACTTGTGTTTTAGAGCACTATCCTTTTGGTGATCAAAGTCATGAAAAATTATGGTGTTAATCAATAAGTGTGCTGGTGCAATTTGCAAAAACTGATATTTTAGCATTTGTAACTGCTGAAAATATGTACACTAATACAGATGTTAATTAACACCATAATTATTTATCGGCTATGTTTTTTAGTATAGGGGCTGTCTCTTATACACATCTCCGAGCCCACGAGACTACGCTGCAT
>CAMQZX010000151.1 GCA_947039785.1 uncultured Lachnospiraceae bacterium
ATCATTATTTATGATTTTTTGAATAAAATCGTAAACAATTCATGAAATTCCTTCGAAAATCTCTAATTTATTGTCCCAAGAAGAGAATTCATCTGCTGATACAGCAATTCCTTGGTGGAAGCGTTGGAAATTATTGAGATAAAAGGACTTCCATAAGCATTCTGAGAAATCAGTGCAAGACAGTTCCCTGCCACCCCTGTGGTTCCTGTTTTACCGCCCAGAACAGTCACTCCCTTAGGTGCAGTCGCTTCACCTGTGAGATAATGATCCGTGGCCGTCAAGGTAATCGATTTGGCAGTACCCTCTTCGCTTTTATAGTTGGCCGTATAAGATCCCAGCTGAATAATTGACACAAAATCCTGGTTCTTCATGGCTTCATTCAACATCAGATAAATATCATATGCGGTGGTATAATGTTGTTCATCCTGCAGACCATGAGGATTGGTAAAATGTGTTCCCGTCATTCCCAAAGCTGCAGCCCGCTGATTCATCATGGATACAAAATTATCCTGACTGCCTCCTATAGTCTCTGCAATGGCAGCCGCGGCATCATTTCCAGAATACACCAGAAGACAATTTATCAGAATTCCCAGAGAAACCTGATCACCAGCCACAAAACCGCAGACTTGTGAGCCTGCCTCCAGATTGACTGCAGACTGACTAATCGTAACAATCTGATCCAAATTTCCCTGTTCCAAAGCCAGCAGAGCTGTCATGATTTTAGTCATACTGGCAGGATAAAGACGCTGATACATGTTCTGAGAATACCGAATGGTTTTATTGTCCAGATCAAACAAAGCTGCACTCTGCGTCTCCTGAAACTCAATTCCATCTATGGATACACCATCCTCTCCAACACACAGCGATGCGGCAAAGCCTTCTGTCTTCTGGCTGTCACTGTTTAATCCTGTGACAGGAAATTCCACCGTCACATCAAAAGGCTTATCAAGCCCGGTTCCTTTCTGCTCTCTTAAAAGCCAGACACATCCTGCGATGGCAGCTGCCACAACCATCAACATGCAGCAAAGCCACACTGTATGCAGAATTCTGCGTCTTCTCATACGCTGCATCCGTCTGGAACGGCTGGTATTCTTTCTGGAACTGCCCCTCCTGTTGACACTTGCATTTCTGCTCATATTTATACTCCTTTGTGAATCATAGATTTATTAACTGCGTCGATATATGCACTTCTCTGCAGTCCAACATTTAATACTAATCCCATACCGATATACAGACTAATCAGGGAGGTCAGTCCATAGCTGACAAAGGGCAGCGGTGTTCCAGTGTTGGGCATAAGTCCTGTGGCAACACAGATATTGATAAAGCTTTGAAAAGCCACAATAGTACCCATACCGGTGCATATGATTTTCCCAGACAGATCCTTGGCCTTCAATCCTATTACAATGCACTCCAGAGCAATCAGCAAAAGCAGCAGGACAATTATTGTACAGCCGATAAAGCCCAGCTCTTCCCCAGCCACCGCAAAAATAAAGTCCGTCTGAATCTCGGAGACAAAATTACCTTTATTGGCAGAAGAAACCTCATTGTTGTTTAATCCTTTTCCCGTCAGCTGACCGGAACCAATGGCAGTGATAGAATTTCGCTGCTGTTCCGTATCATCGGAATATTCATCATTCTCCGGATATAGAAATGACATGATTCTCTCTCTCTGATAGTCCTTGATCAGCTTCTGGTCCGGCTGTACCACGATGACCAGAAAGATGATTACCAGAGGCACTGCAATCAACAGAACACCTCCAATAATCTTATAGCTTAAGCCAGCCACATAAATCAAAACACAAAATAAAATTATTACCGTAATCGTGTTTTTCAAATCCGGCTGACTATAGATCAAAATCAAAGGAACTGCCAGAAGTGCCAGCGACATAGCCACTGTCTTTAATTCACTCAGATCTTCCTCATGCTCCATAAAAAATTTGGCAAAAAACAGAATCAGCAAGATCTTTGACAGCTCTGTAGGCTGAAATCGTATAAATCCCAGATCAATCCACCGGGTAGCACCACCAGCTGTGGAACCAAATAAGCGGATTCCCAAAAGCATGATAATATTAAATCCATAGATAAACCAGTAAAAATTCAGAATCCAACTGAAATCCATCAGAGAAATCACCAGCATAATCACAACGCCGGCAATCACTCCTGCAAGCTGCTTTGTCATCTGTGATTCCATGGCACTTCCCACCAAAAGCACACCGATAAAGCTGATAGCAAGAAGAAGTACCACTAATTTAAAATTATAAAATCGTAATTTGTATTGTTTTATCATGATTCCCGTTCGCTCTCTGTGATGTTATGTATTGAAATCTGCGCATCCAGCAGGTGAATGGCTGCTACATAACGAAGATTAACATTTTTCTCATCCACAGGCAAGTATTTACTTACCGCCTGAATAATGTCATTTTTCATCATGATCATCATCTGTGGGGAGCAGTCCATGCGTTCGGATAAAAGTACCGTCTTTAATCTATCTTTGGCAAAATCCTTCGAATGTTTTTTCCTCGACAGAAACATGGGCCTCTCCTTATTTACCTTTGAATCTACCTGCCAGTCTGGCAAAGAATCCCTTCTTCACGGTCATATCCAGAAGAGGAACTTCTTCTCCCGCAATTCGTCTGCAAATATTTCGGTAAGCCTGTTCTGCCAGGGAATCTTTACCGGACAGAGGTGCCCCCTGATTGGTAGCAATGACAATCTGTTCGTCGTCGGGAATGGCCCCAATCAGATCAATGGATAAAATATCCACCACGTCCTCCACCGTCATCATATCTCCTCTGGCAATCATATCCGGGCGCAGACGATTGATGATCAATTGAATATTGTGAATATCACTGGCTTCCAAAAGACCAATAATCCGGTCTGCAACCCGGATGGCAGACACCTCCGGAGTGGTCACCACCAAAGCTCTGTCCGCACCCGCAATGGCATTTTTAAATCCCTGTTCAATACCGGCCGGACAGTCCAGCAGGATATAGTCAAATTGTTCCTGAAGCTGATCTGTTAACTTCTTCATCTGCTCCGGTGTTACCGCGGACTTATCTTTGGTCTGAGCAGTAGGCAGTAAAAACAGTCCCTCCACTCTCCGGTCAGCAATCAAAGCCTGTTTTAAACGGCAATTGCTCTCCACCACATCAATCAGGTTGTATACGATACGGTTCTCCAATCCCATAACCACATCCAGGTTTCGAAGACCGATATCCGTATCCACCATAACCACACTTTTTCCCAACTCTGCCAGACCAGTTCCGATATTGGCTACTGTGGTTGTCTTTCCCACGCCGCCTTTTCCAGAAGTAATTACAATGACTTCACTCATAATTGAAAGTCCTCCATTTCATTTCCGATATATTTCTACGATCCTTCTCTTTGCTTTAGTCATTTGATGTGTTACTGGAGGTATCAGAAGCCGCACCAGTAAGAATTTTATCTTCGTCATCCAGATGGAATGCATATCGCAGTACATCGTTGGCCACCAGACAGGCATTGCCAGAACCATAACCAAAAGGAATGCGGACTGCCAAGGCAATCTCTGGATCATCATAAGGAGCAAAGCCTATAAACAGACCATGGTTTGGCCGGATACTGGACTGCTCCGCAGTACCTGTCTTTCCAGCCAGTTCCACACCAAGTCCGGTAAATTCCCCGTGGGTAGAAATCACTCGTCTCATACCGTCTTGAATATCATCCCATATACTGCTGGAAAGTTCAACGTTACTTTGTATTTTCGGTGAATACTCTTTCAGTGTATTTCCCTGGGAATCCGCCACACTGTCAATAAGAGACAACTGATAACTGGTTCCCCTGTTTGCTAAAGTGCTTACATAACGGGCCAGTCCACTGGTAGTGTATAGATGTGTACCCTGTCCCATATAAGATCGAACCGCACTTTCATCGGATACGTGAGGAGATGCCTCATCAATCTCAATTCCTGTCTTTTTATCCAGATCCAGAAGAGACGCATATTTCTGAATCACCTGAAGGCTGCGTCCTTCTGAGAAATCTCCGTTCCGGTCTTTACCGGCAGAATATCCCACTGTGTTAAAGAACACATTACAGGATTGCTCAATGGCACCTCTGATTTCCAATCCGCCATGTCCCTGCTTATTCCAACAATTAATTGGTGGCTGCACCAGATCAAAATGGCCTGTACATTCAATATACGTATCATCAGTAATCAATCTCTCGTTCAGACCTGCAATGGCGGAGACCAGTTTAAAGGTAGAACCAGGAGCAGTTCGCTGCTGAGTAGCCTTGTTAAAAAACGGCTCCGACTGATCATACAGAAGTTTATTGTAATAAGAAACATCAATATTATTGGCAAGCCGATTGTTATCATATCCGGGATAAGTCACACAGGCCAGAACCTGTCCATTGTTGGGGTCTGTGACCACAACAGAGCCTGAACAGGGATCCAGTGCCAATTGCCCTGGTGTAATTTCCAGAGAACTGATTTTCTGAATCATAAAATCATAGGAACTGATCTGTCCGCTCACCAGACCTTCGTACATGCCATCGCCTTTGGAGAGAATACCCTGATCATACAAAACCGTACACAACTCTGTGCCAGAGATCACGTCGCTCATCAGCATATATTTGTACAACAAGCGGCTGAACTGAGAATCCGTCAGCAGATAGTCCACTATATAGTCACCCAGAGCAGTATAAACCTCCGTAGAGTCCAGATAATCCCCTTCTGTGGACAATTCAGAAAGATCAATCCAGTTCTGACTTACTGCATAGGTCAGATATTGCTGCAAGCTGATGCTTTTCTCATCACTCCAGGCAATATAAGTCTCATCCTTCGTGTCAATGGCATCACTGGAAATGATTCCAAGTTTGGATGTAAGCAGATCATTCACCACATAACTTACATACTCCTGCATCTCTTCATCCAGATCTTTGTAAGCAGCCGTGTTATCAGCGGTAAGCTCATTTTTTATTCTATCAAATACCTGGCTTTGTTTTTGTTGAAATTTGGTATATAAATTTTTTTCTGTCTGGGAGGCATCGTCCTCGGCAAAATGGGAAATATCAATGATGCTGTTTCCCACAAGTGCATTATAAACATCATAAATCGGAATCTGAACCTGATTGGCATCTCCAATCTGCTCCAGATCAAAGGTTTTGCCAGGAAAAATCTGATTCAGCAAAATACCTGCAATACGCTGTTCCAGAATCTTATAGCAGGCTATCTGAAGATTTTTATCGATACTCAGATAGACATCATTTCCAGCCTTGGGGTCCTTACGACTGTCTTCGTCGATTTTGAGAACCTTGCCCAGCTTATCTACGTACACTGTCTCCTGTCCTTCCGTTCCCTGCAGCTCCAGCTCCATATACTTTTCGATTCCGGTTTTACCGATAATGGACGTACTTCCATATTTGGAATTATCTTTCTGCAATTCCTCCAGCTCTTCTGTGGATGCTTTTCCTGTATAGCCGATGATATTGGCAAAGTATACTGCATCTTCATATTGACGAATAGAGTCTTCCATGATGTCTACACCTTGAAGTGTATCCAGATTTTCCATCACACTGGCCACTGTCTCTTCACTGACATCTGTGGCAATGGTAACGGGAACATATTTCTTGAAACTGTTGGTGGACAGCGCATAGCGGATAATGGCAATATCTAACAACTCTTGTCCGGTAAGCTCTAAAGGCAAGCCATAGGCAGCCAATTCCTCTTCGGTATAGGCAGATTCTCCCTCCAGTACAATGGAAAAACGCTCGTCGCCAATGAGATAAGTCATAATCTCATCGGGAGTTGCCACCTTCTCATTGGCTTTCATGTCATCAATCAAAGCCCTGCCATAGATATCGGCACGAAAACGGGCCAGCGTTGTCTCGTTAGCTGTGTCAAATTCATAATCTCCATGCTCATTGATCACAATATGAAAATCCCGATCCGGAGTATCTCCGTTTTCCTCGAGAATTCCCAACAGACGATAAGCAACGCCATTTAAGGTCAGGTTTTTCTGCCGAATTGTATCATAACTTCCATTATCCTCCAGTGTCAGAGAATAAGATAGCTTATTGGAAGCCAGAATGTTGCCATTACGGTCAAAAATTGTCCCTCTTGTGCTTTTGATGGTACGTGTCTTGGTGGTCATAACATTAAACTGAGAAGCATAATCCTCCCCTTCCACCACCTGAAGCTGAAACAAACGCTGTATGAGAACCACAGCCATTACCACAAACAGCAGCATCACAACAGTCGTTCTTTTTACGGTAAGTTTTTTGATAAAAGATTTTATTTTAGCAACCAAGTAGAATCCCTTTCTTTTCTGTCTTGTTTCATAAGTCTGTGACTGATATAGTAAAAAAGTTTATATACAAGCGCCGTCAGAAAAATGGTGTAAATCATTTCCGGAATGATGATCCTTTTTATAAAAAACAGCACCTGAACCCTGCCTCTCAAAAGAAATGTGAACACAAAAACTCCCACATTATACAGAAAATCACATCCTCCTGTCAGAAGCATGGGAACTTTAATATTATTATCATAGTAAATCCGAAAGGCCAGTCCGCTGAGATAACCAATCATCATATATAAAAAAGAGTAAATCCCAAGATAGCCTCCATAAAACAGATCCATCAACAGTCCCACAAAAAAGCCCACAAACAACGCGGTCTTTTTACCCCTCATCAATCCAATGGACACCACGAAAATCACCAGTAAATTGGGTGCAATCAAACCAATGGCAATTTTCTGACAGAGAGTGCACTGTAGAAAGAAGCAGAGGACTGCTGTAATCAGTAAAATACATTTATTCCTCATCCCCAGTCTCCTTCGCACTATCCTTCAGTTTTGTGATTACCAACACCTCCTGCAGATGACGAAAATCCACAGCGGGAACCAGATAACCGGTACAGGTCAGATTGTTGGCATCCCGTTCAATACTGGCAATAGTACCGATGAGAATACCCTCCAGATATTTGTCACTGATGTGAGAAGTCACAACATTTTCCCCCACAGATACCCTTCCTTCGTCATCCCGAAGCTGAGAAAAGGTAATCTGTCCGGAATCCATCAGCTCCAGGCTTCCAGATACAATACAGGTGTCCGAATCTGCCACTGTCATTCCACTGACATTGCTGCCATCATCAATAATCGTACGGACAATGGCCCATCCCGGCCCGGCTTCTGTGACAATTCCCACAAGGCCTCCCGCGGCAATCACATTCATGTCCACCTGAATACCGTCCCTGCGGCCTTTGTCGATGGTAAAGGTACTGTACCAGTTTCCCGGCTCTTTGGCGATCACCTGTGCCAGCACTTTGTCGTGTTCTGAATATTCCTCATCTACCGAATATAACTCCTCCAGACGTTCCAGTTCTTTTTGATCCACAGCAAGCTGATTATTCTTTTCCTTTAACGCATCCACCTGATCCTGCAGCTTCTCATTTTCTTCAGCCAGTTCTCTCACATCCCTAAAATTATCAGCAATACCATTCATCCATGTTCCGATTCTGTTCAATCCCTTTTCAAAAGGAACCACGATATACCCGGCTCCGTCTTTCAGCGGCTGGACAGAAAAATCAGAGGCAAATGTGGTGATCAGCAGACTGACACATACAATACTCATAATGGCAAGCATATGTTTACTTTTCAGGTGAAAATTGCGTTTTTTCTTCATATTTACATACCTCTTAACTATAATTTCCTCTTTTTAATGGAAAATGCCCATTTCTGCAGATCTTTGTTGTTGACAATCTCCTTTAGCCCTGTCACGGTACACAGCTCATAAAGATCGGACAAATCCACTCCATAATCCACATATTCCGCCAAAAAAGAATGGATTCCCGCCAATCGGGTACTGCCGCCTGTCAGATGGATTCCTTCCTTCAAAATCTCATAAGAAATCTGCGGCGGTGTACGTTCCAGAAAGGTCTTGATCTCATTTCCGATGGCAGCAAGGGGTTTTCGAAGTGCATTGTTGATAATCTCCGAAGTAATGACTTCCTCCCGGGGAAGACCGGAGAGGCTGTCAATTCCATATACCTTCCTGGCCTCCTGACGGTGTCCCTGCATGTCCCCCATGACCAGCTTCAATCTCCGGGCAGTCCGTGTGCCAATCTGCAATTTCAAAATACGGCGAACGTCATCACAGATTGCAAGATTCATCTGCTTGCCTCCAATGGGAAGCATTTTACTGATGATTACTTTACCGTCCGCCAGTATGGAAATCTCTGTACTCTGTGCACCGATATTTACAATCATAGATCCTCTGCTCTGCTCCAGAGGAATCCCAAGAGCTATGGCATCGGCAATGGGTTTTTCTACTATAAACACTTTATTGTTATGCATTCTTCCCCCATTGACAATAATATCATAGGAACGCTTCTCCAACTGAGACAAATCCATAGGTACTGCAAAATAAATCACAGAGCCCAGATTTCTGGAATGTTCCATTTTTTTTAACAGTGTGTACAGCACATATTCCATTTTGGGGATATCTGCAATCATACCATAGGCCATGGGCGAATCCACATGGATATTGGAAGGGGCTTTCTCAAACATTTCATAAGCCGCATCTCCCACAGCAATTACTTTGCGGTCCCTGCGCAGGGCAATCATGTTTTTCTCCACGTATATTTTGTTTCTGGACTGAGAATATATTTTGATGGTACTGGTACCCGTGTCAATTCCGTATACTTTTCTGAATCCCATGCCATTCCCCTTCATGTATCGTAATATTGTATTTTATTGGTAAGATAACATTCCTCTCTCCCGAAAGCTCACATACCGATGATCTCCAATCACAATGTGATCCAGAAGATGAATGTCCAAAAGTATCCCAGCCTTCTCAATCCGCTTTGTCACAAACATATCCTCCTCACTGGGATTAGGATCTCCGCTGGGATGATTGTGTACCAGGATAATATTTACCGCATGATGACGAAAAGCCTCTAAAAATACCTCTCTTGGCGAAATCAAAGAAGCATTCACCGTTCCCTTAAACAGCTCACTCTCTCCCAGAAGGTGATTCTTCGTATCCAGCATCATACAAATCAAATGCTCCTGTTCCTCATGACGCAGAAACTCCATATAATAGTCTGCAATGGTAGAGGGCTTTTGAAAGGTAAGCTGCTCTCTGGCAGAAAGCCGTGCCAGACGTTTTGACAATTCACCAATCGCCTTAATCTGAATGGCCTTCACCTGCCCGATTCCATTTAACTGCATCAGCTCCTGTAGGGACAGATGGTGAATTCCTGACAAGCCTTCCTGGTTCTTAGAAAGCTTCAGAACCTCTCTGGACAACTCCACTGCTGTGCATCCACTGGTTCCGGAGCGCAAAATCACTGCCAGAAGCTCAGCATCTGTCAATGCTTCCGGACCTGACTCTAAAAATTTCTCATAAGGTCGCTCATTACAGGGCAGCATTTTCATTGGACTGTTATCTTTTGGTCGGTTGTTTTCAGATTTCATGACTATTCCTCCCTATACTCTCCTCAGACCCAAAACTACTTGCAAGAAGCGTATATAAATAGTTACAAAATCGTATCTTTTATATTAACACAAATCTTTCAACCTGTCTCTTATACACATCTCCGAGCCCACGAGACTACGCTGC
>CAMQZX010000152.1 GCA_947039785.1 uncultured Lachnospiraceae bacterium
TTTAAATTTTTTATATCCTAATCTTTCATACAATCTTATATTACTAATACTTTTCGTACTGGTAAACAACTCATACTTTTGATTCGGATATGCATTTTCTATTTCCAAAAGAAGCTTTGTTCCTATTCCCTTCTTTTGCATTTTAGGATGCACAACAGTTTCTCCGTCTTGATATGCTCTGACAGAACCTATAATAACGCCTTTGTCATCCACTTCCTTTAAGATAATTCCTTTTTGAAATTCGTCATAGACTTCTTCTAGTGTTTGCTTCAAAGGTGGAATATCCATATCTCCAAAGAGTTTAGCTTCGCTTTGATACGCCCAATATTGCAATTCGAGTATTTCCTCTAAATCTTCTTTCTGTGCCTTGTCTATCAAAATCATTTTCCTCCCAACGCAACAAGATCGGATGATTCATAACGATTATGACCCCGCAAACTCTTTTTATATTTCCAACATGTAATAGCGTCATCCAAACTTCTTCCCTTATTTTCTTCAAAAAAATCACGAATGTATGTATTATACTCAAATTGCTTGTCTATCGTTGTTTTTCCTTTTTTCTTTTCTTCTAAAATCTGATAATATGCATTAATTGCATCTCCGTAAGTCTTTCCTGCATTGCCTTTTAACCATTTCTGAAACAAAACATTAAACGAAAAGCTTTTACCGATTTTTTCTAAAAAAAAGGCTCTATGCTTTTCAGAACATACAATATTAGGTTCTATTATTGTATTCTCAGTGATTACTCCCACATTTATTGTTGTTTTTCTTTTTGCAGAAGTTTCAAACACCTTCCCCGTATCAAGAAAACAAGCAATTCTATCTGTAAGTTCTATCTTTCCACCCGAAACAGGTAAGCTATTTTCTCTACAAAAATCAACCAATTCTTCCTTTAAATAATAAAAACTTCTAAAGGTTTTCCCATCTAATTCCTTGTTCAATTTCGGTCTTTCATTCATTTACCAACTCTCCTACATCTCCAAATTTGCATCTTTCTATTGTGACTATTTATTAGTTCATCACAGCCATAAATATATATCCTATTCCAACCATAAAAAAATTACTCAACCCATGAATACTTTTTAATTTCACATATGTAGCCCCGTATGCTATCCCTAATATAAATGCATAGGCCAGTTGAAACCAAGAAAATGATAATGTAAACGGAAACATTGTCCAACTAATATGTGCAACAGAAAATAATCCCGAGGCCATTGCAATTATAAATGTATAGCTCCTTGTATTATCTTTACAAATCAAGCTGCCAAGAACAATAATAGGCAATGCTCTGAACAAAATTTCTTCTGATGTGCCTGATAAAAACAGTTGAAATCCTAATGTTCCACAAACATTTGCTATATTTAACCCAGATGACGTATAATAAGTTTCGCAAATTAATTTCATAGAAATAGATATGGTCTATAGCCGTTTGGTAGAATAAAGTCACCACAACAAAATCTACTAAAGGAGGCACAAAGACCATGTCTGATAACATTATACAACTAAACGAGGATCTGATAAAGCACGATTTAAAGGATCTTGTCCGTTCCAGTATGGAAGAGACACTGAACGCCCTGCCCCATAAGAAGGCTGATGAACTTGTCAATGCCGGGAAATATGAGCGCTCCGGAGAGCGTCAGGAATACCGTTCCGGCCATTACAAGAGGAATTTCCAGACCACGGCAGGGGAAGTGGAACTGAATGTTCCCAAGTTAAAAGACGTTCCTTTTGAAACTGCCATCATCGAACGTTACCGCCGCAGGGAATCTTCTGTGGAAGAAGCCCTGATCGAGATGTATCTTGCCGGAGTTTCCGTACGCCGTGTAGAAGATATCACGAAAGCTCTCCGAGGAACCAAAGTGTCACCCGGTACGATAAGCAACCTCAACAAAAAAGCCTATGAGCATATCGAACAATGGCGTACCCGGCAGATATCCGTATGTCTATGTAGACGGAGTCTATCTCAAGCGCAGCTGGGGCGGTGAGATACAGAATGTCTCTGTCCTTGTGGCCATCGGAGTCAATGAAGACGGCTGCCGTGAGATCATCGGTGCTGCGGAAGGAATGAAGGAGGATAAGGAAAGTTGGCATTCTTTTTTTGTATGGATTAAGGAGCGTGGCCTTTGCGGCGTACATCTCATGATCGGAGATAAGAACCTTGGTATGCTGGAAACGATCCCTGAAGCGTTTCCTGACGCACGCTATCAACGTTGTACCGTACATTTTACCGCAACATATTTTCCGTCACACCCCGCAACAGGATGAAAGCCGTTGCCATGATGCTGAAGGCTATCCACGCACAGGAGAGCAAAGAAGCTGCCCGCGAGAAAGCCGCTCAGGTAGCGGAAAGACTTAAAGAGATGAAACTCAGCGCAGCAGCAAAAAAGGTACAGGATGGTATTGAAGAAACCCTCACCTATATGGACTTTCCTACCCAGCACTGGACAAGGATCAGGACCAACACTACCATCGAGCGGCGCAACCGGGAAATCAAACGCCGGACAAAGGCAATCGGAGCTTTCCCTGACGGGCAGAGTGCCCTGATGCTTGTATGTGCCAGACTGCGCCATGTAGCAGAGGCACCCAATGGGGGATAAAGCGTTACATGAACATGGATCATCTCTGTCACATGGAGCATGATACAGAGCCTGATAACATAGCCGGCCGACTACCGGATACCATGCGGCAGAAATTAATTTGCAAAAAAATCTTGACACTATCAGTAGTGGAAACGATACAGTTCAAGTTACAGTATCACAAAGACAAAGAACGGGCAGAACAGGTAAAGCATATAAAAGGTTGGTAAAAAGACAAACTCCGATGAAACTTGGCACCACTGGGAGTATCCCAAGGTTTGTGTAAACCTCCAAACTGATGTAAGATAGAATTACTCAGTTTGGAGGTTTTATTATGGCAAGAAAAAACGAAAGTCCACAAAAAGCAGCGATGAGGGAAATGATGCGCAGCTTTCTCAAAGAGAATGACATTAGCATTAAAAATGGAACGGATGTGAATGCCGTCATGCGTGATATGATGTCTGTGATTCTGGAGGATGTCCTGGATGAAGAACTGGATGAGGAGCTTGGCTACTCAAAGTATGATTACCGGAACAAGGAAACCACTAACAGCCGGAACGGCCATTCCCCTAAAACCATGCACACCAGCTATGGCGACATGGCTGGTGCAATCCCGCGTGACCGTAACGGAGAGTATGAGCCGCATCTTATCAAAAAGTACCAGAACACCATCACGCAGGACATGGAAGAAAAAATCCTTTCCATGTATGCCAAGGGCATGACTACTAGCGACATTGAGTCCCATATGAAGGAGCTCTATGACATGGACATTTCAGACAGCACAATCAGCCGGATCACAGACAAAATACTCCCCATCGTAAAAGAATGGCAGGAACGCCCACTGGAAGAAGTTTATGCGGTCGTATTTATGGATGCCATCCATTACCATGTCCGCAGCGAAGGGCGCATTGTAAAGCGTGCGGTTTATATAGCCCTCGGCATCGACATGAACGGGAAAAAGGATGTGCTTGGCATGTACGTGGGAGAAAATGAGAGCGCCAAGTTCTGGCTCTCCATTATGAACGGGTTAAAGAACCGGGGAGTGGAGGACATCCTGATCGCCTGCGTGGACGGGCTTTCCGGCTTTCCCCAGGCAATAGAAGCCGTATACCCACAGACGGAAATCCAACAGTGCATCATCCATCAAATCCGGAGCTCCACGAAATTTGTATCCTATAAGGATGTCAAAAAACTGATGGCGGACTTGAAACGCGTATATGCCGCTCCGACAGAGGAAACCGCCTTGAATGAACTGGAATTGTTCAGGGACAAATGGAACGCCAAATACCCGAAAATCCACAAGTCATGGCACGACAACTGGGCAACCCTGTCCACTTATTTCAAATATCCGGAAGCAGTCAGACGGCTGATTTATACGACAAATGCCATTGAAGGATTCAACCGGCAGCTTAGGAAAGTGACAAAATCAAAGACCATATTTCCGACCGACGACAGTCTGTTAAAGATGCTGTATCTGGCGATGATGGACATCACGAAGAAATGGACAGGACACCGTCAGGACTGGGGGCAGATCCATTCCCAGCTGGAGATCTATTTTGAGGAACGCTTATCCGGCAGGAATCTGTAAAGGAAATTTTCAAGAAGCTGCATTGACAGGGGTAGAAATCCCTGTATAATACAGACAAGGGCAGAACCAGAAAAAACCGGCTCTGCCTGCTTGCAACTATTCATAAATCTTATATCAGTTTTTTGAGTTTACACAAAACTTGAAACGGTCTCGCACCACTTTCATCGGAGTTCTTTTTTATGGCACCGTTTTGGCACCGCTTTACACATTTTCACTGTTGCAAAGTTTCAAAAGGGGCTTACCGATTTCTCGGAAAGCCCCATAAAATCTAGCTTTTCAGCAATTATTCAATGATAGTAGCCACACGACCTGACCCAACAGTCCTGCCACCCTCACGAGCTCTCGGAAATGAAATCTAAATGTTTTTCCTTGTTTTTGCTACTTATTATTCATCATATTATCTGATTTGACACTATATTTTTACTGTTCCGAAGAATTTTAGAGCCAAAATAGAGCCAGTGGAAAAATACCGATTTTCTCCTTATTCACCCTTATTACATGGTGCTAGCACCATGTCTAAAACCATCAATAAGGAAAATATCAATTCGTTGTCCTCCACCACTCTAATCAACAAACCCGAATTTGTAACTATTATATCTGTTTACACTGTGTATGTTCCACCTGTATTTTCTTGGTTGAGAGTTCCCTCCATTTCAATCAACAGACATTTGACTAATTCATTACATATTGGTCGATGTTTAGTTCCTTTTGGAATTATAATAAAATCACCTTCGCATAAGTGTGTTAATCCGTTCTCAAACTCAATATCAAATTCGCCTTCAATACAATAAAACAGTTCATCGGAATTTTCGTGTATATGAAAATCTAAAGTTCTATGTTCCGCTTGTAGTACATTTAACATATGATTATTCAATGTTCCTACCCTCTTATAGCAGAATAGTTCGTCTATCGCATTTACATTCTCTTTCAAATTCATTTTCTGTACCATTATTTTCTCCTATTCAAATTCCGATTTGTCCATTTCATTATATCACTTCCGTTCCTCATTTACCACAAAAATATAGGGTGCTGCAACCACCGCACCCCACATTTATTATCGTTCTAACGATTTTTCTATTTTCCACTTCTGCCCTTTCAAATCATTCTGTTTCTCATACAGATTATTCCGCTCTTTGCAGAGTTCTTTCATTCGCTCCAACTGCGCCCGCACTCCCTCCCGGCAATCCGGCTCAATCTTTTTATATTTCCCGGTCAGATTGCGGATTGTATTGTTGTTTTCTTTAATCTGCTCCGACAAACATACCCAGTCTATCAGATTTTGCACTTCCTTGTCCGTTTCGTAAAGGTCTGTATCCGCTACGATTTTAGCACATAACCGTATCATAACATTCTTCTCCATATCCGTCATATCCTATCAATCCCCTTTCCTATCGGCTCATTTCAAAGGCACGTTTCGGGCGTTTATTTACCCTCTCTGCCTGTTCTAACGCCTTTGACCGTTCTACTATCAACTGCATCTGCTCTCTGCCTAAATGACGCTCCAAACGCCCCAAATCAGACGCTTTTTCCTGCAATCGGTCTATGGTGTCGCTCTGTTCCATAACCTTGTCCGTCAAGCGGCTAATCTGCTTTTGTTGTCCCTCCACTTTGGCGGTCAGTTTCTTGCCTTGTTCCGTAAGCTGTACGCACTTGATAGTCAGATTTTTTATTACTTCTTTCAATTTCTCCACAAGCGGAAGTACCTTTTTATCCCGATAATTCTTTGCGCTCATCAATGCGCCCGGCTCTGCCAACTGCCATTTCACATCTTCATCATAGGCATGGATATTACGCTCCATAACTTCCTTTGACTGTACCATTTTATTGATTTCCTGCTGTAACTTTTTCTGCTGTTTCTCCAATTTCTCATTTTC
Source organism: uncultured Lachnospiraceae bacterium (assembly GCA_947039785.1). Taxonomy (GTDB): domain Bacteria; phylum Bacillota; class Clostridia; order Lachnospirales; family Lachnospiraceae; genus JALFVM01. The sequence goes on from CAMQZX010000152.1 coordinate 6,039, forward strand.
GGATAACAGCTTTTCTTTGTCCTCTGTCAGTGTTTCCGTCTGCTCTTTCAGCAGATGATTTGTAGCGGTAAGTTCCGATACTTCCTGCCGGATCGCTTCGCCCTCTTTGCGTATCTGTTCCGTTTCCTGCCCTGCCGCTATCTGCTGATGAAGAATATCGGATAATTCCTCTTTACTGCCGGAGATTGTCTGTTCCAGTTCCGCAACCTCTTTTTGTCGCTCCTGCTTCTCAAAATCGAGTACAGATAAATGCTTCTCATGCGTTCCTTTCTTCTCCCACTCAATATCATGCTTTAGCATAATCTCCGCAAGCCGTTCTTTCTCTGCCGCTACCCACTGGTTGCGTTCCGTTTCGCTCCTTGTGCCGCCCTTAAATCCAAGTTCTGCCAGTGCCTTTTTTAATGATACCCTTGTTTCAAGCCCTCTCTTGCTTCCAGTAGTATAGGGTATAAAATCTATATGCAGATGTGGCGTGGCTTCGTCCATGTGGAGATGTGCCGAAAACACCCTTAACGTAGGATTACGCCGCTGAAAGTCCTGCATATATTCATCAAGTATTTTTGCCGCAAGCTGTCCGTCCTCTGTCTTTGCCCCCATATCGTCCTTGTTGCCTATCTGCAAAATAATCTCATGGAATGGCTTCTCCTGTTTGCCGGAACAGATTTTTGCATAATAATCATCAATCTTGCGGTCATTTCTTGTCTGCTTCTCATTGTACCGGGCGAGTGCTTCATCAAATAATTCGTGGTATACGTCTTTGATATTTTCGTTGCAGTATTCCACATTCATACAACTCCGCTCCGGGTCAGTGTTCTTTGCGTGGAATTTTCTGCTGTTGTGGTTGACAGAGCCTTTTCCTGTCATAACGCTGATTGTCCGCTTCAATAAATTTTTCCTTTCTCCCTATCGGGTAATGAGCGCCGGATACGGCGCATAGCCTTTGTTACTTTCTGCGAAAGTAACGCAAAAGCACTTTCGACAGGCTACGCTCTATCAAAAGTGCCTTTGCGCCCTGCCGGGGGCTTTTCCGTCCTACGGACGGTGGGCGGCTTTTCGCCGCCTTGTTGCCGCCACGCTTCTAATCAAGGTAGCAAGATTACCCTATCTTTAGAAAAGGCAATCTTGCTATCTTCCTTTGCTACAAAGTCCAGTACCATTGATTTCCTACTTTCACGCTATCAATGTTCATTTCCTTTTTGGCATTCCACAGCGTTTTCTTCTTGATACCTCTTTCCTTTGCCGCTTCTGTAATTTCATTACAGGACAACTGCCCCTCTGCCAAAATCTCCGCAAGGAATGATTTAGCGTCCTTTGTTTTCTGTCCTCTGCTTTCGCCGGAAAGTAATTCCTCAACCGTAATGTCATAAACACCTTCCCAAGTAAAACCGTTGTCCTTATCCATGCGAAATGCTATTGAATTTCCCTCCGGCGCAAGACTGCTCTTATCATGCGCTATCACACGCAGAGTTGTATCGTCTTTTATCCTGCCGACTACCAACACACTCCGGGCGGTAGCTTGAAAATCTATTGACCCCAATCCCCGGTAAGTAGATTTACTTCCGCTTGCCTTATTCATGTGACCGATAAGGACAATCGCACAACCATATTCTTCCGCAATATTCCCTAACTGCTTCAGCACTGGTCTAATTTCATTTGCCCGGTGCATATCCACATCTGCGCCCAAATAGGCTTGTATCGGGTCTAACACAACCATTTTTGCCCCGGTTTCCTTTATTGCCCGAACAAGCCTTTCATCTGTCATACTCAAACAATCTATACTTTCATCAATTACCAACACCCGGTTACAGTCTGCTCCTGCTTCTAACAATCGGGGTTTTATGGTATCTTCCAAACTGTCCTCTGCGTTCTGATAAATTACGTTGACCGGCTCTCTGCCCTCTTTTGTTTCCTCACAGGGAAGCGCTTCGCCTTTTGTAAGAAGTGCCGCAAGGTGCAAAATAAAAGTGGTCTTTCCCTCTCCCGGATCGCCTTGCACAATCGTCAGCTTTCCATAGGGAATATAAGGATACCACAACCAGTTTACTTCTCTTGCTTCTACATCTTTCATGTTGATTAAACGATAATTTTTCTCTCTTTTTTCTTCCATTTGCGTCCTCCACTGAAATAATTCGATTGAGTTTCAGCAGAGCCTTTGTTATACTATATTTGCAAGATATAAATACAACAGGCTCTGCCTTTGTAGTGAAATGTCCTTGTCAATCGACAGGGGCATTTTCATTTCTTGCGGCGTTTAGCATATCTGCCACTTTCTTTTGCTGATTAGGATATAAATGCCCGTAAGTATTCAGCGTGATTTTAATATCCCTATGCCCTAACCGTTCCTTTATAATCAAAGGCTGTACGCCTTGATTGATAAGATACGCTACATGGCTATGACGTAAATCATGTACCCTAATCGGCTTTACCCCCGATTTTGCACACGCACGTTTCAGCTTGTGCTGTACCGCTTCTGCTACAATCGGGAACAGCCTTTCATTATCCGGCAGACCATAACAGCGGTTCACATACATTTCAATCTCTTTTGTTAAAAACTGCGGAATGTCAATCACTCTAACCGACTGTTCTGTTTTCGGCGCTGTAATAATATCTCTGCGCTCCGTTCTGTAATAAGTCTTAGTAATGCTGATTTGATTGTTCTCAAAATCGACATCTTCTTTTGTTAAAGCAAGCATTTCTCCCTCTCTGCACCCCGTCCAAAAAAGGATTTCAAATATCACATAATATTTGCTTTCCCGGTCAATGCCGCTGATGAAGCAATCGTATTCGTCTTTCGTCCAAAAGTTCAGCTTGTCAGCGTCAGACTTTCCCATTTTCTTAACCTTTTTACATGGGTTATTGTTGAGATTGTAAATGTTACTTGCATGAGTAAACAATGCTGTAATCTGATTTTGCACCATGCGTAAATAAGTCTGCGAATATCCTTTTGCTCTGATAGCGTTCTGCCACTGGATAATGTCAGAGGGGCTTATTTCGTTCATTTGCTTATTCTCGAAATACGGTAATACATGGGCTTCTATCATGTACCGCTTGTTTTTTATCGTGCGTTCCTTTAATTCTCCTGCCTTATCCCGAAAATACACATCAACAAATGCGCCTAACATCATATCCATATTAGCAGATGTACTTTTCAGAAATTCTCTTTCCCACTCCAACGCTTCTTTTTTCGTGGCAAAACCACGCTTCTTTTTGTGCTTCTTCTCCCCTTTCCAGTTTTCGTAATAGCATTGAGCAGTCCATTTCCCGGTCTTTTCATCTCTTGAAGCAGACATTTCTTATCCCCCTTTCATGCGGTTTGGTTCGGCTGATTGTAACCATAAAACTTTGTTTCCCAAAATGCCTTTGGCACTTTCCCGGCAACAATAAGATAACCTTTGCTCTGTAATTCTTCATTTAATTCTCTTATCAGTTTGTAAGCGTGTCCTTTGGAAACACCCAATGTTTCCGCAACTTCTCCGGCAGTCAATAAGTAATTCTGTCCGTTCATGCAACCTCTCCTTATCATTTATTTCACTATTTATTAGTG
>CAMQZX010000153.1 GCA_947039785.1 uncultured Lachnospiraceae bacterium
GTGTAACAAAATATAAGGTGGAAGCAGGTAAAACAGCTTTTACACATGAAATAATACCCAGGGACTATATGTGACAATGAAGTCGGATATTGTATTTTACAATGAAGACTGCTAAAATGAAACAAACCAATAATGCGGAATTATAGGAGGTACATAACCATGAAGGACATGATTGCATACTGTGGGCTGGACTGTGAAAAATGCGACGCATATCTTGCTACAATCAATGATGACCAAGCGTTGCGTGAGAAAACTGCACAACTATGGGCTGAGTTAAATAATGCACCGATTCTGCCTGAGCATATCAATTGTAAAGGTTGCCGCGTTGATGGAATTAAAACTGTATACTGCGATAGTCTCTGCTCTATTCGTCAGTGTGCGTTGAAAAAAGGTGTGACTACATGTGGTGACTGTACAGAACTGGAAAAATGTCAGACTGTTGGAATGATTATCTCAAATAATCCCACCGCTCTGGAAAATCTTAAGGGACAGAATACATAGTTTGACAACTTTCAGTTTTCAGTTTGCCAATTGACAAATAACAAAGGAAAATGAGGTGGTATGAGGTGAAACGCTGCATTGCAGTATCCGGAATAGTCAGATGAAAATAATGAAAATCAGGAGGTTTTTATGGCTATTTCGGAAAGAAAGATATATCCCAGGACGGGAGATAAAGAAACAGTTTATTTGAATAGTGTGGTCACAAATCCAAATATAAGTGTGGGCGAATACACTATGTATAATGATTTTGTAAATGATCCGACACAGTTTGAGAAGAACAATGTGCTGTACCATTATCCGATCAATCATGACAGGCTGATGATTGGAAAGTTTTGTTCCATTGCCTGTGGTGCTAAATTTATATTCAATAGCGCCAACCATACACTTTCTTCACTATCGACCTATCCGTTTCCACTCTTTTTTGAAGAGTGGGGGCTCACGCGGGAGAAAGTAACTGATTCCTGGGATAATAAAGGCGATATTGTAATTGGTAACGATGTATGGATTGGCTACGAGGCTGTCATCATGGCAGGAGTCACAATTGGCGACGGGGCGATTATTGGAACGAGAGCTGTTGTGACAAAAGATGTCCCGCCTTATACGATTGCAGGCGGGGTGCCAGCCAGATTGATCCGGAAGCGTTTTCCCGATGAGACAATCTCGGAACTGCTGAAAATCAGGTGGTGGGATTGGCCAAGAGAGAGGATTGCTGAAAATATCAGTGCAATCAAACAGGGTTGTGTTCATGACCTGAAATGATGATTTTATAAGGCAGGAGTCCTCACTGCTGGAGCAGTCTGGTGGTGAGGACTTTTTAAGCGTAGTGGATATCATCACAAAAGAATTCAATGTGGAAGGCGGAACAGTTGGAGGAAATCTTTTGTCTATGGTATATTGTCAATACGTATAAAAGGAAAAAGAAACAGTCTTAAGGGTAAAAAAGCAGAAAATGACAAGTTGCGGAGGATAAACACATGGATAAAATAATTGCTTTTTGTGGTCTGATTTGTTCGGAATGTCCTGTATATTTTGCCACTAAAACAGGTGACGAAGAACTAAAAGAGAAACTGGCGAAAGAGTATTCAACAGATTCTTTTAAGTTTGAAAAGGATGATATGACCTGCACTGGTTGTCATTCCATTGAAGGAGTGAATAAAAAAATGTGTGTGGAATGTCCTATGAGACAGTGTGGCATGGAGAAAAAACTTACCCATTGTGCAGAATGTAATGGATATCCGTGCCAGCATATTGAGGGGTATGTTCCGGCCGGGAGTGATAATCGTAGAACTTTGGATGAATTGGCGAATAAAAGATAACATTAAAATTAGGAAAATATGCATGAAATACAATTGTGCGCTTATATCGGCAGCGGATATCAATGCTGCGAGAAAGTTTTATGAGGATTTATTCGGGTTGGAAGTATTTCAGGATTATGGGATAAACATAGCTTTTACCTGTGGATTAGCTTTACAGCAAGATTTCGATTGGCTTGTTCATTTACCAAAAGAAAATGTATTGACAAAATCTAATAATATGGAGCTGTGCTTTGAGGAACAGGTCTTTGACGGCTTCTTAAACAAACTGAAAAAGTCTCCCAATATTGAGTGCTTGGGAGAAGTGATCGAGCATAGTTGGGGGCAGCGTGTCATTCGATTTTATGATTTTTTTCTTTTTTTAACTTGTCAACTTATTTCTCAGACAATATCATAGAAGTTGGCAAGGATATGAAAATGGTTATAAAGCGTTTTCTTGCTTCTGGTATGACTATGAAAGAAGTGTCCGTAAAAATGGATGTTTCTATTGAGGATTTAACAAAACTGCTGAATAGTTAAATCGGGATTGATGGAGGAGTAAAATAGTATGAAGAAAACATTATTATTTGTAATTTTACAACAATATGCAGATTGGGAAGCAGCGTATATTTCATCTGCGATTTCTATGTTAGGGCAAGGCGAATATGAGATTAAAACGGTATCTCTATCGAAAGATTGTGTTCAATCAATAGGTGGATTTAAAGTATTGCCAGATTATGATATTGAGTCTGTTCCCAGCGATTATGAAGCCACTATTTTAATCGGTGGCATGACATGGAGAAATGAAAATACGCAACAGATTAAAACGCTTGTAAAAGATTGTACTCAAAAAGGAAAAGTATTAGGCGGTATTTGCGATGCTTCTGCCTTTTTAGGTACAGTAGGTGTTTTGAATGACATATATCATACAAGTAATGATTTGAATGACTTAAAACAGTGGGCAGGTTCCATTTATACAGGAGAGGAAAAATATATTGCAAAACAAGCAGTGAGTGACAGAAATATAATAACAGCTAACGGAACAGCTCCGTTGGAATTTGCAAAAGAGATTTTATCTGCTTTAAACGTTGCAAGTGAAGAGAAAATATTGGAGTGGTACAATTTTCACAAGTTGGGCTATTATACTGCACCCATGCCTAAAATGTAAATTCCCGTTTGGTGAATTGATAGACCTAAAGAATTTGGTAAAAAAATGTTTTGATACTATTATTGTGAAGCTTATTTGCCAGCCATCTATGAAGATATGCTATTTTGGCAATAGCAGTTGATATAGTTATTCCAATATATATTTGGTAAGAAGGGGCGGAAAACCGCCCCTAAAGTTTTGTTTAAAGGTTCTGCTTAATAATCCGGGTGATGATCCCCACCGCCACATTTCTATCTTCATCTATGTGCGTAACGACAAAGGAAACATTGTCTTTTTTCCCGACTGTACGGCTGTCATAACAGGAATGTGCGATGGCGTTGACGCCGATGGAGAGCCGGACAAGAATATGATCGCCTATATGGAAACGTTCTCTTGTATCACCCATCCAGTCAAAGGACAGGTCACGGGCCAGAATGGAAGTCTCCACACCAAAAATTTCAGCCCGGACAACTTTTTCAGCAACGGCAATGACTCTGGCCTGCACAACACGGTCTTCATGTATCTTTGCAGTTCCGGAAGGATCTTTGTCCAGATAGAAGATCTGGCGTTTTTTCAGCATGGCTTCTTTGCGGCTGGCAACGATGCTGCGGGTTTTGGAATCCAGACCTTTTACAATGAAGTCCATCTCGCAGCCAAGCATATTATTGAGAACTTTATTCTGGCGCAGGGCCAGCTCTCCATAGTCGTGTTCTGCATCCTGAAGCAGATTGATCATCATTTCCGTCACAGGGATGACTGTGCGGAAATCCTTATAATAAACAATCGCAATCAGACGGCCAGTTTCTGTCTTTTCAACATTGAATTAGGTGGACGGAATATACAGGTATTGCATACCCCGGGGCATGCTCCGGGGCATATGTGTTTCTGGGAATCAGACAGAGGCTATCTGTTTACCGGAGACCTGGTTTATAAGGACACTTTATTTGCCTATTATCCGTCAACAGACCCGGACGCATACCTTGCTTCTCTTGAAAAGATTTCGGAGCTTCCGGTCAAAAAGGTTTTTCCTGCGCATCATAGTTTGGATATTCAGCCGGAGATTTTAAGCAGAATGAGAAATGCGTTCAGGCAGCTTCGGGAAGATGGTAAATTACATCACGGCAGCGGCACATTTGACTATGGGGATTGGGCAGTATGGTTATAAAGAGAAGGAATAAGAATATATAAAAGCGGTCAGGGTAAACAGCTTTTAGATTTGGGATGTGGGCCTGGTATTCCTATCAGAACTACCTGGAAATGGACTATGAAACCAACTTCAAATTGGAAAATTTATGGCGAAAATGAGAAAACAGCAGAACTTGACGCAGCGGGGGCTTGCGGATATTCTCAATATAAGCGACAAGACTGTCAGCAAATGGGAAAGCGGTAACGGTATGCCGGACTTATCGCTCATACTGCCCGTTTGCGAAGTTCTGAAGATATCTCTCAATGAGTTGTTTTCGGGTGGTGACATCCGATTCACAAGTGCGTTTCCATTGAAAACGGACAATTTATTTTCAGAAACTCTTATTTCAACGAAGAATGGTATCGTGCAAAGATGAGCAATAAAGAAATTATGCTTTCTAACCGTATGCTAAGTACATATGTCAATGCTTTAGCTGATAATGGCTTTATCCTTGAAAAACTAATCGAGGAAACCGACAGAGATAAGGCAATAGAAGCCAATAACAATTTTGGAAAAAAAGCGTTGATGCTACCCACGGCTTTTGTAATAAAGTCCAGAAAAATCTAATTTACAAGATAGTATAATACTAATGAACTTATCAGTGAAATCATCAACAACGACATACGTCAATTCTCTATTCATGGAAACAACCCGCTATGTCATCTTTCGATTTTGAAAGTGTTATAGTGGGTTATATACTATTTTGCTTTATTCTTCAGTTAGTTACAAGAAACTTCTTTATGTAGTTTCTCCCATACAGCAGTCGTCTTTGAGGAACAGGATTTTGACGGTTTTTTGAATAAGCTGAAAGAGTGCCAGGAGATTGAATATCTGGGAGAAGTCATCGAGCATAGCTGGGGACAGCGTGTGATTCGATTCTACGATCTGGACGGGCATCTCATAGAGGTTGGCGAGGATATGAAAATGGTGAAAATGCTCGAAGACTCTATATTCTTAATTCACCAGCAAGCAAGACCGGACTATTTTAACTCACAGGCGTGGTATACAAAAGAAGAGTTTGAGGAACTGTTGATGCTCCTCGCTCCAATTTCGCTCGTAGCTGTCTGTGATGAGCAAATTGTGGGAATTTGCTTTGGGAAAATTGAACAAACTTCAGGGAATTCTTTTTGTAAAGGGAGAAAAATAAACTGCACTTAACGGTTTTAAAAATTGCTGGATTACAAAAGCGACTATGGAGCTTGTAAATAAAGGAGCAATATTAAATCCTTGTCCACCGTTTTTCGGGGAGAAGAAGTTTCCGATGATGCAATAGAGGTACTTCCGGGGATATGGGACTGATATGTAATTTTTAGCAGAAGGTGATATCCTATTATCTGCTTTCATGTTATACTGAAAATAATAAAAAATCGGAGGTTGTGAAAATGGGAATTTGGATGAAGAGACACTAACAGCAAGGCTTAGTATTTGACAGCCTTGCTAATCTGGTACAGACAACAGGTATTGATTAGGAGGTAAGGAATGTCATATTTTAATTATCAGTCAAAGAATATTTACTATACGGAAACAGGAAATGGAAAACCAGTTGTATTTTTACATGGAAATACTGCATCGTCTAAAATGTTCGAACCTCTTCTGCCTTTATATGAAGAGCATTACAAAGTGATCCTTTTAGATTTCCTGGGGCATGGCAAATCAGATCGGCTGGCTGAATTTCCGGCAGATCTGTGGCAGGAGGAGGCAAGACAAACCATTGCTTTACTGGAGCATTTGAATTATGGAAAAGTAAGTCTCGTAGGAAGCAGTGGCGGCGCATGGGCTGCGATAAATGCAGGCTTGCTGCGTCCGGACTTGGTGGAAAAAGTAGTAGCAGACAGTTTTGATGGACGGACTCTGGGAGAGGATTTTGCACGGAATCTTATAAATGAGCGTACAGGTGCGAAGCTGGATGCACAGGCAGCATGGTTTTATCAGTGGTGCCAGGGAGAAGACTGGGAGCGGATCGTGGATATGGACACAAAGGCGCTTGTTCAATGTGCAGAAGAAAAAATACCCTTATTTTTAAAGCCGCTGTCAGAATTAAAGATTCCGCTTTTACTTATAGGCAGCGTGGAAGATGAAATGATAAGGCCGGATTTTCAAGTAGAATATGAAGCAATAGCCGGAGAAACAGGAGCAGAGACTTGTATGTTTTCACAAGGCGATCACCCGGCAATTCTTTCTAATGCAGAGCAGGCAGCAGAAACAATACGGAGATTTTTATATTAGGCAGAGATAATAAAAATCGGAATATGACAGACGGGATCATATTTACGATGATACGATTAAACATGGGAAAAGCTGTGTTATGAAACAGGTAAAGGGCATGGGCAATCCGAGAATAACGCCCATGCCTTTTTAGGGAGGATTATAATTCTGTTTGGGAGGTCTTTGATGGATAAAAAAGAAACTGTGAAATATTTTTATGAAGTTGTGGTAACAAATCATCTGTTAGAAGAAGTCGGGAGATATGTGTCTGAGGACTGCGTGATTAAAAATGGAGAAGAATTGATTCATATAGGGACTGAAGGAATGAGGGATCATCTTATTGCTGTAAAAAATACATATCCTGATTATTCTATGAAGATTATCAGGCAGTATTGCGAGGGCGATTATGTTATTTCCGAATTTATCATGGAGGGAACACATAAAGGAGAATGGCTGGGAATAAATCCTACGGGTAAACGGTTGACCTTTACCGGGGTGGACATAGATAAAGTGCTTGATGGAAAGATTGTGGAGCATGGCGGCGCAGTAAATACATTTGAAACTTTGTTTGAAGCAGGTATGATAGGAGCGATATAATTTAAATATTTAAGAACTGTAAAAACCGTGATTTAAGGAGGTGCTATATGGTTATTCGACAAATTGACAATTCCCAAATTAATGCGGCTATTGTTCTAATTTGGGAGACATTCTTACAATTTGAAGCTCCTGACTATTCTGACGAGGGGATTCAATCATTTCGAGATTTTATTGAAAACAAAGAAATTATTAAGAGCTTAGATTTCTTTGGGGCATACGAAAATGATGAATTAAAAGGTGTTATAGCTACAAGTGAAAATTGTAAACATATTTGTTGTTTCTTTGTTAAAGCCCAGTATCATCGACAAGGTATCGGTAGAATGCTGTGGGAGTATCTTTTAAACAATAGTGAAAATTTGCTGTTCACGGTTAATTCTTCTCCATATGCTGTACCAATTTATCATAAATTTGGTTTTGTAGATACAAATAGTGAGCAACTAGCTGACGGTATAAGATTTACACCAATGCAATTTAAAAGATAAGTTTGCAAAATATTGATGGGGAATTACTTCCAGAAATAGGCTATCATATTCATAAAAAGTATTGGAGACAAGGATTTGGTAGTGAAGCAGCGAGAGGGGTTTGAGACTGGGCGTTTGAAAATACGAAATATGATTGTCTGTATTCATATATGAAATATACAAATATAGGGTCATATTCTACTGCTATTGCAAATGGAATGAAAAAAGTAAAAGAATATCCAGACGAAAAGAATAAGATTTCGTATGCTTATGCAATAACACGTAAGGAGTGGAAAGCGATTAAGAAATAAATTTCCTCGTGTGTTTGTGTAATTATTCCAAATTTGACCAGAAATGTGCGTCCGTATGCGTTTGTGGAAAATGTTGTCGCTCATGCAGACCATAGAGGGCATGGATATGCCACTGAATGTTTAGATTTTGCAAAGTCCATAGCAGAAAAGAATAATTGTTATAAAATCATGCTGCTTACAGGATCAAAGGAGGCACACTATGACTAACCCTGAAAAAATCAAACAAATCTTGCTGTCTGAAATTGAAAAGATAAACCAGCACCGTGAGGATTTCTGCAAGCGTCCCGGAATTAATTTTACCCGTGACAGAAAAATTACTTTCGACACGCTCCTCCATTTCCAGATTTCCATGGAAAGTGGTTCCGTCAACCATGAACTGCTGAAATACTTTAACTTCAATGTTGGGACACCGTCACTTTCTGCATTTTACCAGCAACGCGCCAAGCTTTCCGACGATGTTTTCCAAAAACTTTTTTACAACTTCAACAATTGCTTCAAACCAAAATTCCTGCTAAAAGGCAGGTATCAATGATATTGTCAAGATTAGTTGACACATTTATCTCAAAGATATCATTGACTATGCTGCTAGTTCCAAAGTCTCATAATACTGTTTGCGTTTTAACATGGGTGGAAGACCTCCGTTTGCGGTGCAGATTCTCCGGTTGTTCCAATAGCTGAGAAAGTATCGCCAGATGAGTATCTTTAATTCTTCTATTGTCATCTGCTCTGTTTTGTAACGGTCATAGAGAAGTTCCGCTTTCATATTTGTCTCCATTGCCAGATCGAGGATGCCAAGATCAAAGCAGTCGAAAATCGCAGAAACATACAGTTTCCCATCGGATTTCATCGATTCCCGGTCGACTTTTGTAATCCCGTTCGGTTTTCGGTTTGGACGGTGGCTCAGACCGATCTGTTCCATGACCCAGTACACAGTACGCTCGCTGGGAATAGGTACTCCTTCCGGCTGCTTCAGCAGCAATGCCTGATACATCCGAATCCGTCCATAGGTATCATTGCATTCGTCCTCGCTGCAGATTTCTTTCATTGCATCCGCCAGATCCTGATACTTCCATGGACGGTCTTTGTTAGCAAGATACTTATAAAAGCCCTGATGGCTGACATCGAGCATGCGGCAATAAAAAGCGACTTTCCCTTTGCTCCTGCCGTCTTCTGTCTTGAAAGCGAGAAACATCATTCTCTGGTTTTTACTGACTTCCGACGGCTGGCGGCGAAAAAAGCGCTGGCTTCCTCCAGAAATTCGTTTTCCTCTTTCAGGCGGCGGATTTCCTTATCCTGCTCTTTCACGCGCTTGCGAGGCATCGTGATTTCTTCTGCCAGTTGTTTTAAGCCATGTATGGATGGTTCCCTCCGGGATTCCTAATTCTTTAGCGGCTTTAGCACCGCCGATTTCTTTTGCCAGTTTTACTGCCTGTACTTTGTATTCATGGTCATATTTACGTGCCACTTTGAGTACCTCCTTATTCTCTTGATTCTATTATGAAATCCTTGAGAATAAGCTGTCAACTTTTTTATACCACACCATATCGTAGATGTACTCATGTGGTGCAACACAGAGAGGGCATACGGTATCCACCGGATCATTACGGAGTTTGCCTTTTTGAGGCTTAACTGGTTTTATAGCCTTGCCATAGCAGAGCCGGTAGTATTCATTCCAGAGCTGCCAGTCCTGTTTGACGAATGGTTTGATAATGGGCAGCTTATCGGTAAGGAATTTTTGGTACTTGGGGCTGTGGAGTTCGTCATGAGCCCACTGCTTGAGAGGAATGTATCTGCAGATAAAGAGAACAAGCCAGCAAATTTGTTTGTATTGTTCTTGAATGATAGTAAGTAAATAGAGTATAATGTTATC
>CAMQZX010000154.1 GCA_947039785.1 uncultured Lachnospiraceae bacterium
ACTTATTTGTGCTTGAAAAGGCGGACTACACATATAAAAATACGGTCATCCGGCACACCGGAGGCGTACCTTGGTAAGCCGGACAGCCCACTCACCTCCCCGTGATTTGTAGTATACCGAGTTCCCTACAAAGAAGAATTATAACGAGAAAATACGCTCAGGGAAACCATTTTCATAACGTTTTGTGCCTGAGCGAAGCGAAAGGAATGGATATAAAAATGAAGAAAATGTTAAGAACGTTGTTGGTAGGAATTTTAACTGCAGGATTGTTGGCAGGGTGTGGCAGTTCAGGCAGTGGGGGAACGGAGAAAGGCTCTAATGCGGATTATGATTTGTACATATTCAACTCAAAAGGCGAAAATGCGGATGCATTAGAAGCTGCAACAAAAGCTTTTGGAGAGGAGAAGGGGGTAACCGTAAAGGTATTTTCTCTTGGTTCAGGAACAAATAGTGATGAACTTTTAAGAACAGAGATGAATTCCAAAAACAAACCAGGAATTTTCTCATGTATGAATGCACAGGGACTACCAGAATGGGTTGAGGGCGGATTCGTTATGGATTTGGCTAATGCAACAAATGATGAATTTAAAACTTTGGTAAGTGAGATCCCAGAGGATTTTAATCTGACAGACGGGACAGCAAATTATGGAATTCCTTACAATGTAGAAGGATATGGATATATTGTAGATAAAGAAATGCTGGCAGCATTGTTCGGAGAAGATCAGGTGGATAACTTTATTGAAGCATTTAAAACAGCAACTTATGATGAATTTGAAGAAATGGTTAATACTTTGACAACTTATATCAAAGAAGGAACCGCAGGAACCGTTAAATTAAGTGGCCAGGAATTTACTCTAGCAGAAGAAAAGACAGGTAAGGCGGCTACTTTGGAAGGTGTATTTTCTGTAGCAGGTGCAGAGAAATGGACTTATGGTGACCATATGATTAATGTGGCGATTGATGCGATTTTCAAAGACTCCAAAGCCGCCTCCGAAGCTACAAGACAGCAGTTGGAAGAAGGAAAAGGTGCTTTTGAGGCCTATGCAAAAGCCTTAGATCTGAAAACTGCCAATGCTACAACAGACAGAGGCCCTGAACTGATTAATTCGACTACGAATGGATATGATCCTGCAGTTGCAACATTTGCCAATAGTAAAGCAATTTTCTTTAAAAATGGTAACTGGGCTTATACAAATATTGAAAAGGCGAATCCGGATATTGTTAATACGTTGACATTTTTACCGATTAAAATGCCATTTAAACAGTCTGATATTAAGGTAGACGGGCTGACAGTTGATCATATGTTATCATCTATTCCTGTATTTGTATCAAATTACTATTGCATTAATGAAAAGGTTTCTGACGAAGAGAAAGAATTGGCACAGGAATTTCTAGTATGGCTGAATACCAGTGAGACCGGTCAGAAATTTGTTATAGAGGATATGGCTTTTATTCCTTATAATGCAGATCCAGCAACTACATCAGCAGGATATAGTTTGGGAGATTCCATTATCTCTTATATTAACGAAGGAAAAACCTTGACTAATTCTTATGCGGGCGCTCCTGCCGGATGGTCAGGTGATACTTTTGGTCAGTATGTAATGGAAAATTATGTGAATACTGCTGAATGGCCGAAAGATGCTTATGAAGATATTGCTGATTTTGCTATTAGCAGTTGGTGTGAAAAGGCCGGCTTGGAATAGTTTAATGTAAAATAGCTGTTAGTTAATGACAGCCATGTATTGAAATAGTGTTGTTTTATGGATGGCTGTCATTCTATTTTATTTAGAGGATAATTATATGGATAGATATTATAAAAAAAGGCTGGTACCATTAGCTCTCCCTGCTGTAATTCTATTTGTTATGGTCGTACTTGTTCCTTTTATAGTTGGTGTGGTTTATTCCTTTACCGGATGGCGTGGAACCTACTTTGTTGGAGGAGAACATTTTTGGCAGAGCTTTGTGGGCATTGAAAATTATATTAAAGCATTTAAGACTAAGCAATTTATGGACGCACTTGTTTATACTGTGAGATTTACTGTGGTTGCGGTGATTGTTGTTAATGTAGCATCACTTGGCGTTTCTTTGTTGGCATCCTATCTTCATAGGGGAGCTGCGACCTATAGAACAGTTTACTTCTCAACGAACCTTTTGGGTGGTTTGGCATTGGGATATATTTGGCAGTTCATTTTTGAAATTGTTTTTTCACAGATTTTGTTTGGTGAGAAAGGAATCATATCTCTTCCGGCATTGTGTAACATGACACAAGATAATACAAAAGCATTGTTTGCACTGGTGATGTTGTTTACATGGCAGACAATGGGATATATGATGATTATTTATACGACAGGTTTGAATAATATTTCGAAAGATTTATTTGAGGCGGCTTCTATTGACGGAGCAAATGCTTGGCAGCGTTTTTGGAAAATAACAGTTCCTATGCTGATGCCATCTTTCACAATCGTATTCTTTATGACGCTTTCGAAATGTTTCATGTTGCTGGATCAGAATATTGCTTTGACAGACGGTAATTTTGGAACACGTATGCTTGCAACACAAATTCTCAGAACTACCAGAGATTCCTCTCCACCGGATTATGGTCTTGCACAGGCCCAGGCTGTTATCTTCTTTGTTTTGATTGCAGGCGTTACGTTGGCACAGGTTTCATTTACAAGTAAAAAGGAGGTGGAAGTGTAATGTCGATGAAGGGCAGACACACAGTAGGCCAGATAATTACTCATATTGTTATGATTTCAGTGGCGATTTATACGTTAGCTCCGATAGTATTGCTTTTTATTAACTCTTTTAAGTCTAATAATGAGATTGTAGAATCGCCAGTAGCACTTCCATCATCATGGTCTTTTGACAAAATTATAAACGCTGCGGGACAGATTCATTTTTTAAAGTCTCTGGGAATTACTTTTGTTATTACGGTAATATCAATTACCTTACTGGTTCTCGTATCTTCTCTGGGGGCATGGGTAATGGTTAGAAGTAAGACAAAATTTGCGCATGTTTTATACCTGGGATTTACGGCCGCTATGTTAATTCCTTTCCAGTCATTGATGTATCCTTTGTTGAACATCTTCGATAGTATGGGAATGAAGAATATTCCAGGGCTGATTATTATGTATGGTGGATTTGGAATCAGTATGTCGATATTCATGTATCATGGTTTTATCAAAAGCATTCCGCAGTCTCTGGAAGAAGCGGCGATTATTGACGGGGCAAATCTCTTTCAGATGTTCTTTTATATAGTATTCCCGTTGCTTAAGAGCACCACGGTGACTGTTATTGTAATGAATGGTATGTGGATTTGGAATGATTACTTATTGCCGTTCCTGGTAATTGGTAATAGAGAAGGAGTCAAGACATTAACATTGGAACTTTATTTTGCTAAATTGACGGCAGGTCAGTATGGTAATCCTTGGGAACTAATCTTTCCAGCGGTACTGGTTACAAGTATTCCGATTATGATTTTATACATTTTTGTACAGAAATATATTGTAGCTGGTGTTGCGGATGGAGCGGTAAAAATGTAAAGAAAAAGCTGCCATTTTGGCAGCTTTTGGTCACAGTTCAGCCATATAGTATTTTAGTGAAAAACTTTGGAAGTATCCATTTAGAGTTTTTATGGCTGAATTGTTACCAGAAGCTGCAGGTATCTAGAAAAATATATCGCATATAAAAAGTTGCGGAGAAATGAGGTAAATATGGTAAAAAGAAGTTTAAATGGAAATTGGAAACTACATATTCTTGGGAATAACAGCGAATTTTTACCACAAGAAGGAATTGATACCAGAATCCCTGGATCAGTTTATGGGACGCTTCTTGAGCAGAAACTGATACCAGATCCCTATTATCGGGATAATGAGCTGAAAGTTCTTCCATTGATGGACAATGATTTTTGTTTTACTACGGATTTTTCAGTAAATAGCCAGATGCTATCTTGTGATAGTTTACTGCTTCATTTTGATGGGTTGGATACTTTGGCAGATATTTACGTGAATGATGAACAGGTAGGCAGTGCCAGAAATATGCATAGAGTATGGGAATTCGATCTTCTAAAAAAGGGGGTTGTCAGGGAAGGGGAGAATCAGTTGAAGGTTGTGCTTCATTCTCCAACGAAATATATTAAAGAGGAGAATGAAAAAGTCTATACGGGCGGTTCGCCTGAAGCTATGGAAGGCTTTCCACATATTCGGAAAGCGCATTGCATGTTTGGTTGGGATTGGGGTCCGAGACTTCCTGATGCAGGCATATTTAGAGATGTATGTTTGCTTGGAGTAGAAAAGAGCCGTCTGGGTTCCGTTTATATCGAACAGATTCATGAAGCGGAAAAGATAATACTTGATTTTAATATTGAGTTGGAGACATTCAGTAACAATAATAAAGGAATGTTCCGGATTATTGTCACTGATCCAGATGGGCAGGAAGTGGCTATGGAGAAAAAGGACTATTCTCAAGCCACAGCTTGGAATCATAAACTTGTAATAGAGAATCCAAGGCTTTGGTGGCCAAGAGGATATGGAAAGCAGCCCCTTTATAAAGTGAAAGTTGAACTGCTTGACTGTGAAGAAAAAGAGTTGGATGTATGGGAGCGAAAAATTGGTCTGCGTACCATTACGGTAAATACGAAAAAGGATGAATGGGGTAAGTGCTTTGCTCATGAAGTTAATGGTGTGAAGATATTTGCCATGGGTGCTGATTATATTCCAGAGGATAACCTGCTTGGCAGAATCAATAAAAAGAGGACAAGAAAGCTTCTGGAAGACGCAGTATGGGCAAATCATAACTGCATTCGGGTATGGGGCGGTGGATATTATCCGGATGATTATTTTTATGATATCTGTGATGAATTGGGTTTGATTGTATGGCAGGATTTTATGTATGCTTGTGCCTCTTATGAGTTAGATGATGATTTTGAAGAAAATATTATACAGGAAACGATAGACAATGTAAGAAGAATCCGTCATCATGCCTGCCTTGGGTTGTGGTGCGGCAATAATGAGATGGAACTCCAGATTCTTGAAGGAGTATGGAATTCTACCGCAAAACAGAAATATGATTACATAAAAATGTACGAGTATATTATACCAAAGATTTTAAAGAGGGAAGACCCTAGTGCCTTTTATTGGCCTTCTTCGCCCTCTTCGGGTGGTAATTTTGATAATCCGTCAGACGAAAATCAGGGTGATGTCCATTATTGGGATGTTTGGCATGGAAATAAGCCAATTACGGAATATAGGAAATTCCATTTTCGGTATCTGTCAGAATTTGGATTTCAGTCTTTTCCAAGCCTTAGATCTGTAGAAAAATTTACAGAAATTTCAGACAGGAATATTTTTTCAAGGGTTATGGAGATGCATCAAAGAAATTGTGCGGCAAACGGAAAGATTTTGAATTATTTGTCGGCAACTTATTTGTATCCGAAGGATTTTGACCATCTTTTGTATGCATCGCAGCTTTTGCAGGCAGACGCTATCCGTTATGGTGTGGAACATTTCCGACGTTTTCGGGGAAGATGTATGGGAACTGTTGTATGGCAGCTGAATGATATCTGGCCAGTGGCATCTTGGTCAAGTATTGATTACTATGGAAGATGGAAAGCACTTCATTATGCAGAGAAGAAGATGTTTGCACCTGTTATGATTTCCTGCGAAGAGATAGGAGAGATGAGTGAGAGACCCTTCTGTGTTGCGGAACCAGCCACAATAGAAAAAAGTGCAAGATTACATGTTGCCAATGAGACGATGGAAGATGTTACAGGAATTGTTACATGGAGTTTACGCCGACCAGACAGCAGCATCATATTAAGCGGCAGTAGTGATATACAGGTGCCGGCCCTTGATGGGGTATGGCTTGAAAAGATGGATTTTGGAGAATATGAAGAAAGAAAAATCCATTTGACGTACAGCTTTATAGTAAATGGAAGGATTGTTTCAGAAAACACTTGTCTGTTTACACCGCCAAAACATTATTATTTTAGTGATCCTCATCTTCGATGTGAGAAGAAAGGTAATTCTATCACTGTTTATGCAAATGCCTATGCAAAAAACGTGGAACTAATTGGCATAGATGGTGAATTATGGCTTTCTGATAACTTTTTTGATATGGAAGCAGGGGAGTACACTGTAGAGATTATAGGGGGAAATGCAGAAACGATTGATTGCAGATCTGTTTTCGACATTGCTTAGTATGGTGCTATATGAAATCTGGGAGGCTTGAAGATAACATGTATCATGTAAATTTGAAACAACTGAAAGACTGTATGCGGCGAGCGGAACAGGGTGAAGAATTAACAATAGGGTTTCTGGGAGGGTCTATTACACAGGGAAGCTCTGCAACTAAATATGAAAATACATATTCTTATCGAATATTTGCATGGTGGGTGGAAAGTTTCCCAAAAGCGGAGTTTTACTATGTGAATGGAGGAATTGGTGGAACAACGTCCCACTATGGAGTATCTCGTGTAGTTACGGATGTATTAATGTATCAATCAGACTTTGTAGTGGTAGACTTTAGTGTAAACGATATTTCTAATCATTTTTTTCAGGAGACATATGAAGGAGTAATACATAAATTAATAACGTGGCCTTCTAAACCAGCCGTTTTGTTACTTAATAATATTTATTATGATACAGGAATGAATGCGCAGGAGTATCATAATGCAGTTGGAGAATGGTATGCTCTGCCTTATGTGAGTATTAAGGATACTGTTTATCAAAAGATGAAAGCAGGAAAATATACTCAGGAAAAGTTGACAGTAGATGGACTCCATCCTAATGATAAAGGCCATGAGTTAATAGCAAAAGAAATCATTGATTTTCTTGAAAAAGTAAAGGACAAGAAAAATGAGACAGAAGAAGAAAATATATTGCCATATCCAATGACGACGAATGCTTATGAAAACGCAAAGCGATTAACTATTCGAGAAATATCACCAAAATTGGCAGAATTTCACGTAGATATAGAAGAAAAAACAGGTCATTTGGATTGTTTTAAGAATGGATGGATTGGAAAAAAGCCGGGAGATTGCGCATACCTAGAGCCGATACTTCATCATGGAAAAAATACTAGGCATACTGTGGAAATTAAAATTAAGAAAACAGAAATGAAAAATGTTACACCATTTTACCTTATATCATTGATTGTAGCATAGAGGATGTTAAGATTATGGGATTTGAAAAAGACTTTGTATGGGGAGCGGCCACCAGCGCATATCAGATAGAAGGTGCAACTGCTGAAGATGGAAAAGGAAAAAATATATGGGACATATATTCAAAAGAATCAGGGCATATATTTTGGGGACATACCGGAGACGTTGCATGCGATCATTATCATAGGTACAGAGAAGATGTTGCTTTGATGAAAAAGATGGGGATTAAAGCATATCGTTTTTCCATTGATTGGTCAAGAGTGTTGCCGGAAGGAAGAGGCAGGGTAAATGAGGCAGGAATTGAGTTTTATAGTAATTTAATAGATTCCTTACTGGAAGCAGGAATTGAGCCATATGTAACTCTTTATCATTGGGAATTACCGTATGAGATTTATAAATGTGGGGGATGGATGAATCCAGAGATCGTGAGGTGGTTCGGAGATTATGCAAGACTTGTGGCAGAGCGCTTCAGTGATAGAGTAAAATATTTCTTTACTCTTAACGAGCCACAATGCTTTGTCGGACTTGGCTTTTTGACCGGAGAACATGCCCCAGGGGTTACAGTTCCCCTTAGTGATACATTTGAAATGTCACACAATGTATTAAAAGCACATGGATATGCAGTTCAGATGCTCCGTCAATATGGAAAGCAGCCGGTTGTTATTGGTTATGCACCAACGGCATCAATGTGTTATCCGGAAACAGAACGGCAAGAAGATATAGAGGCAGCAAGACAAATGTTGTTTTCTATGCAGCAAGAAGATAGCAATTGGACATGGAATGTTGCGTGGTGGTCAGATCCGGTACTTTTGGGGAAGTATCCAGAGGAAGGTATCAAACGTTATGAGGAATATCTTCCTAAAATTACGGATGAGGATATGAAATTGATTTCTGAACCAATAGATGTTTATGGGCAAAATATATATAATGGGAGATGCATTCGCATGGGTGCAGATGGTAAACCGAAAGAAGTGGTGCGTTATGAAGGCTTTCCTAAAACGGCTATGAACTGGCCTGTTACACCAGAGTGTTTGTATTGGGGACCGAAATTTTTGTATGAACGGTATAGAAAACCAATTTATATTACAGAAAATGGAATGTCCTGTCATGATACGGTTTCTATTGACGGAAAAGTACATGATCCCAACAGAATTGATTTTCTTACCAGATACTTGGCAGAATTAAAAAAAGCAGCAGGAGAAATTGACATTAAGGGGTATTTTCATTGGTCTTTGATGGATAATTTTGAATGGTCAAAAGGATATTCGGAACGATTTGGATTAATTTATGTGAATTACCAGACACAGGAGAGAATCTGGAAAGACTCTGCTTATTGGTATAAGAATCTGATTTATACAAATGGAGAAGAATTATAAATATTATAAAATTGTTACGAGTGCAGAGGTGAAAATACAATTCTGATTTAAAAAAGTGTAAATTCAAAGGAGTTTGGTTCCCGAAAGTACCCTAAAAAGAAAGGGGACGGAAATATGACAGTACAGGAAGTTATAGATAAAATTTTAAAGGAAATGTGTGGCGGCTCTAAAGCGGATACCGCATGCGATATTTTAATAATCGGAGATGTCGGGATGAAAGTAAAAGGTATTGTGTCTACTTTCATGGTAACGGTTAATGTTATTAAAGAGAGTATTAAGCTCGGAGCAAACTTCATTATTACTCATGAACCGACTTGGTTTAACAGTTTTGACAAGGATGACTGGTGCCAGGAAGATGAAGTTTATCTGGTAAAAAAGAAATTGCTGGAGGATAATCATATTGCTGTTTGGCGTTTTCACGATCATGCTCATTTTGGAGGCACTATTGACTACATATATGAGGGGGTTGTCAGCGAATTTGGATGGAAAGGAATGGAGATTCCTGATTCCGTGGCTTCTCCCTGCATAACACCTTTGGCATTTGAGTTTCCAGAAGCAGTTATACTTTCTGATTTGGTGAACTTTTTTAAAAAGAACCATGATATGAAAGTTGTCCGGATTATTGGGAATCCTCAAATGAGAGTAAAGCGTTTTGCACTTTTGATTGGTGGGGTTAGTCTTGGATTAGGGAGGGAAGTCATGCCGATGGAATTGATGAATAAGTTTAATCTTGACTTAATGGTTTGTGGAGATATAACTGAATGGACGACTTGTGAATATATTAACGATGCTTATCAGTTGGGTCTTAATAAGGCCGCACTAATGCTTGGTCATGAACGTAGTGAAGAACCAGCCATGAAATGGCTAACTCCTTGGTTTCAGGAATGTGTTGGTGAGATCCCCGTTACGTTCATTGATGCAAAGGAGCCATTTACATATGTATAGCAACTTCTTTGTATCCTGTAGATATTTAAGATTGTATTTAGAGTAGTTCCTGTCTCTTATACACATCT
>CAMQZX010000155.1 GCA_947039785.1 uncultured Lachnospiraceae bacterium
TTGCCAATCAGCCCCATCATCAAAGAAATGCACCAAATGATACACAGGAGCTAACCTTCCCAGATGAAACAAGACATCTTTCCAACATTATGCGGAAATTGGATGCAGCTCTGGCAGATGCCAAGGAAAGAGTATTGCGGATTGATCAGGAGTACAGAGAAGCGAAACAATACATGGCGGATTATCACAGTGAGATGGATGGTCATGAGAAGCTGCAAAACGAGCGTATGTTGGAACAGACAGACCGTATCGGTGTATTTGCCGTGGAGCTGTGCGAAAAGGTAGCGAAACTAAAAGAATCACCTTATTTTGCGAGAATTGATTTTGCCTCCGATGATGAAGAAACCTCAACGCCGTATTATATTGGACGGTTTGGCTTTACACAAGACAATGAAAAGCTGATTTTCGACTGGCGCGCTCCTGTTTCTGGCATGTTCTACGACTATGACGTAGGACGCGCCGGATTTGACGCACCTGCCGGAAGAATTGAGGGTAACCTTACCCGTAAGCGTCAGTTCAAAATTAAGAATGGCGAAATGGAGTATGTTCTGGAAAGCAAAACTACTGTGCAGGATGATATTTTGCAAAAAGAACTGGCACACACCTCTGATGAAAAGATGAAATCCATCATCTCCACAATTCAGCGGGAACAGAATATCATTATCCGTAACGAACGGGCAAAAAATATGATTATACAGGGAGTGGCCGGATCTGGGAAAACATCTATCGCACTCCACCGGATCGCTTTTCTTCTGTACCGGTTCAAGAATCAGCTCACGGCACAGGACATTACAATAATATCACCCAACAAGGTGTTTGCCGATTATATATCCAATGTTATCCCGGAACTTGGGGAAGAACCAATTTGTGAGTGGAGCTTTTCAGATATTGCAAGAAATGCACTAAAGGATGTTATTGCCTTTGAGCCGGAGAAAAATCCATTGGAGGTTTCGGATGAACAATGGAAAAAGCGGGTGCAGTTCAAATCAACCCTGGCGTTTCTTCATCTTATGGAAGAATACAGGCTCAAGATGGGGGATAGAGTATTTATAGCAAACGATTATTCCTATGGAAATCATATAGTACCAGCTAAATGGATTAAAAGCCGATTTGCCTTCTATGGAAAACTGTCAATCAGGAAGCGGCTTTCCTCTGTGGCTGAGGATATTCGCAGTGATTTGCGATCTAAAATGTCAATGTGGGATGAGCCGCCAAAAGTGTCCGCCATACTGAAAAGTTTGAACAGGATGTTGAAGATCAAAGATGCACTGGCACTTTATAAAGACTTTTATCGTTATATCGGTGCGCCTAAGATGTTCGTTATGCCAGATAAAAAGACTCTTGAGTGGAACGATGTGTTTCCGTATTTATATTTGTCTAACACCTTTGAGGAACTGCAGGAAAACCGGGAGGTCAGGCATCTGGTTATTGATGAAATGCAGGACTATACGCCAATACAATATGCGGTTCTGAATCTGATGTATCCCTGTCAGAAAACGATTCTCGGTGATTTTGGGCAGGTTTTGAATCCCTGTCAGCAACATACGCTGGAGGACATAAAAACAATATATGCGGATGCGGAATTTGTTACATTGAATAAAAGCTATCGTTCTTCTTATGAGATTATGGCCTATGCGAAAGAAATCAGCAAGCAGCCCCACTTGGAAATGGTGGAACGGCATGGTGCTGCTTTGCAGGTGGCAGGCTGTGTGGACGAAAGGGACGAGATAGATTTTATCTCCAATCAAATCGAACAATTTAGAAAAAGCGGTAACGCTTCGATGGGAATTGTGGCAAGAACAAATATGGATGCACAAAAGCTGTTTGATAAGCTTTCACAAAAGCACAATGTCAACCTGCTTACCAATGACAGCATGCGGTTTGTAAATGGTGTATCCATCACGTCTATACAGATGGCAAAGGGGCTGGAGTTTGACGAGGTCATTGTACCTGATGTAAGCAATATCCAGTATGATGCTGATTATGACAGCAATCTGTTGTATATCGCCTGCACAAGGGCCACACAAGCTGATTCTTTCCTACATTGGAACTCCGTCACGATTCCTGCCTGATCGCCAATGCTGAAAACATACGCTCCCGCAGTCTGAAACAATGAGTGGTTGGGAATAATGGGGCATTTTTTAGCATGTTTCCTGCAGGTTAACTTATTTACGAGAAGTTAAAAACAACTCCATTGTTTTCAGCGTTTTCCTTTTTTATAATATAATTCAGGAGGTAAGAATATTGAGAGAAATAAATCTTGGTCGAGTTCTAATCGAAAACCGTCATAAACGAGGAATTACCCAGGATGAATTGGCTGCATACATGGGAGTTTCTAAAGCGGCTGTTTCAAAGTGGGAGACAGGCAGCACTTATCCTGATATAGCCTTTCTTCCGCAACTTGCAAGGTTTTTTAATATTAGTATTGATGAATTAATGGGGTATGAGCCTCAAATGGAAAAAGAGGAAATTCGCAAATTGTACCGACAGTTATCTTTGGATTTTGCTTCAGAACCATACCATGAGGTGGTGGGGCATTGTCAGGAAATTGTGAAGAAATATTATTCCTGTTTTCCTTTGCTGTATCAAATTGGCTCCTTATATGTAAATCACCGTATGCTTGCACCGACCCAAAAGGAGGCTGAAAGACTTTTGGAAGAAGCTATTCATCTATTTAAGCGTGTTAAGGCAGAAACGGATGATGTTGATTTGGCAAAGCAAGCTCTGAATATGGAAGCACTTTGTCTACTGTCTCTAAATCGACCAGGGGACGTTCTGGACTTGGTGGGAGAACCGGATTTTTCCATGACTTCGACATAACCTCTTCTTGCTTCTGCTTACCAGTTACTGGGAGACAGAAAAGAAGCAAAGAGCATTTTGCAGATAGGAATTTATCAGCATATTGTTGTGCTGATGAATTTGATGTCTATATACCTTGGTTTATGTTTGGATAATGAGGGTGATTTTGAAGAAACATATCAACGCACAATCTCGATTATAGAGACGTTTAATTTGGAAAAGCGCATCCAAGCATAGTTTTGAGCTTTTATATTTCTGTTGCAAAGGGGCATATGCGATTGGGGAAAACTGAAACAGCCTTGGATTTGCTGAAGCGGTATACAGACCTTGCCACAAGTGATATTTACCCATTGCGATTAATGGGGGATCAGTATTTTAATTTGGTAGATGGATGGTTGGAAGACACGCTGACGATTGGAAATGATTTGCCTCGGAATGATGCGATAATCTGCAGCAGCATATCAAAGACGGTTGAAAATAGCAAAGAATTCCTGCTCCTTGCAGAGGACACCTGTTTTCAAAATATGGTTCAGAGACTAAAGACCATTGAGAAAGACATGAATAAACTGCATTAAAAATATACTTTATTTACGAAAGGAGCTTTAGTTATGGTACGTAAAATTTTAAAAAGTATGCTTGGTGATAATTTGACGGAAAATAATGAAAAATTAGCAATGGTTAACTTTGGCATCATTTTAATAATGTTTGTGGTCTCTGCTGTTATGCTTTTTTTTCTGCCAGAGCAGATTCCCATTTTGCATAATGGTGCTACAAATTATCCAGTACCCAGTGTATTAGGGGTGTGGTTATTTCCGCTAATTGCATTGATTATAAATATGACATTTATTAAGCAGGGCAGGCTGTCCAAAATGAACAGTGCGATTTTTGGAATACTCTTGATTGTTATGTTGATGTTTTATTTTTCTGTAATGTGAGTTTTGGCGCTTATGAATCGTACCTTATATAAAATCCTGTTAAGAAGTAAAAACTCAACGATTGTGTGGATTTCTTATGTGATTGTTGGGGGCTATATGGGATATTTGCTCTGGTATTTATGGTCCCGGTATATTTCAGAACCAGTATCCAGTTACCGGATGTTGGTTTCTTTTCTAGTGATATGGTTATGCACGATAGCTGCAATATATCAGATTCCGGACCAACTATGTACAAACCGGTATATTAAGAATGTCTTATGCTATCCAATTTCACATAAAATAATTGTGTCCGCCATATTGGTGCGGATAGCTGTCATACAGTTTGGA
Organism: uncultured Lachnospiraceae bacterium; assembly: GCA_947039785.1. Lineage (GTDB taxonomy): Bacteria > Bacillota > Clostridia > Lachnospirales > Lachnospiraceae > JALFVM01. Next base: position 4,062 of record CAMQZX010000155.1, read on the forward strand.
ATTTGTTTCATGGCTTTTGGCTCACAATTCCTTTTTTCACCTCAGCAGGGCAAGGACGCTCTTTTAGCAGGTATTACTTGTTGGCTTCTGGTTTGTATAGGTGATATGGCCATTGCACTTATTTCTATCATAATCAGCCGATTTTCTCCTGTTAGTTTTGAGGGGTATGGGTTCATCAGCTTTCAGTATGGCAGCTTTTTAGCAGTTGTAATACTTGCGGTCAGAGCGATTGTGCCCATACTGTCTCAGACAGACATTTTATTGCAGATGAGAGAAATCTGGAGACCTGAAAAATACTTATTTTCGATACTATTGAGTTTCTTTATGTTGATGATATGTCTGGGTATAGCCATAAAATATTGGTATATCAGGGGATATCTGAATGTCCAAAATTTTCAGTATGGATCAGTAGGTAAAGAGATAAAGCCAACACGAATAAAAAATCCTTATTGGCTGATAGAATGGAAAAGAGTAACAAGAAATAAGGAATTGGTTTTCTTTTCCAACATCAAAAATCTATTGACAATTGTGGTTTTGAGTATATTGCTTTTTCAGAACTTTGGCCAGTTTAGATTGGAAGGTGTATATGTAATGGAGATGTTACCGTTGGTGTCATGCTGTGCAGTCAATACTATATCCAGTACAGCATACTCTGGTGATATGAATAGATTTTACTATGCTTTTTTGCCCATATCGGAACGAAAAATATTTCTTTGGAAAACAGTACAAGGTTTCTTTTTTGGAGAGAGCACGGTTTTATTGTTCTGGATAGGTATCATATTATTTAGAAGTATTCCGGTTGTTGATGCTTGTTTACTTCTTGCTTATGGTAGTCTTATGAATTATGCTTGTTCTTGGATGGGAGGTTTTCTTGATTATAAAGCCCCCCGGATGGCAAATAGTACAAATGAGTTGTTGCATGGAAATACCGGTAAGATTATAGTTTTGCTTGTTTCGATAGCATTGACTGTTATGGAAATTTATCTGACAGATAAACAAATCATTTCTGTTTCATTACTTCCGTTTGCTGTTATTACAAGTATTTGTGTAGTTATGATTGAAGTTAGCTGCTGCATGTTTGGTAAAGAGGTGTTCCATGATTAAAATAAATGAACTTACAAAAAAATATGGCGATAAAATTATTTTTGAAAAGGTATCTGGTTTATTGGAAAATCGAAACATATATGCATTGGTTGGGACAAATGGGATAGGGAAAACTACGATGCTTAATGCTATTACGCAGCCCGCCAGCATGGATGAAGGGACAGTGGAGATAGATGGAATTGACAGCAGGCTGTTCCAAGCCAAACAGAATTTTTTCTACGTTTCGGACAGTAAAGAAATGTTTTTGAACCTGACAGGGTATGAATATTTGAGGTTTGTTACAAGACTGTATCACCGTAGGATAGAAGAAATGGAAGAAAAACTAAAAGAGTTATCAATAACCTTCAAACTGGACCATTCGTTGAATGAGTGCATTGGAAATTATTCTTTAGGGATGAAACAGAAAGTCTATCTAATTGCCGCGTTTCTTTCCGGTACAAGAAATTTAATTTTGGATGAGCCTTTTAATGTCCTTGATCCAGAAAGTATCGTTGTGTTAAAAAAACTTTTGATAGAGTATAAGGATAAAGGAAAACTGATTCTATTCTCAAGCCATAACCTTGATCTTATCGCAAATTTCTGTGACAGTATTGTTTTTATTGATAAAGAACGAAAAATATACCTATGCAAAAACCCACAAGATTATACTCAACTTGAGAATATATTTTTTCAAAAATGTGTTTAGTCTACAAGTAATGGGTGCGATTTCATATGAAAACAGCGATAAAAAAACATCGGTTTTTTATTTGCAATGGTGCTTTGTAATCTTATCGCTTGGCTTTATGTGTTGAACGGGAAAAAATGATACAGATTATGGGGACTAATTCCGGCATGAAAGGAATTGCCGTCGCCATGCTGTCAGGAATGGGAAATGCTGATATTTGACGGTAAACGGAAAACCCTACATTTTAACACCATAGTTTGAAGCTGTGTCATAATATGGACGGAGGTATAAACAGATGAATACATACAAAACAATAAATGTAGCAAGGATCATAGGCATTCATGTGAATACGGTTCGGTTATATGAAAAGTGTGGTCTGATCCCCAAACCAGAGCGGCTTCGTAACGGTTACCGGGTATTCACTGATCTGCATATCGAGCAGTTTAAACTGGCACGGGCGGCCTTGCAGGTGGAGGTTCTCCAGAACGGACTTCGCAAGCGGGCAGTTGATATCATTAAGGTTTCTGCGGCTGGCGATTATGAAACAGCGGCAGAATTAACCCGCCAATATATAGAGAGGGTGGACACAGAAAAGACAAATGCAGAAGAAGCAATCAGGATTACCAGGAGTATCCTTTCCGGTATGGATACAGGTCTTGATATGCAGATTGCTTATACAAGACAAGAGGCTGCAGATTTTCTTCATGTAACGATAGACACGCTGCGGAATTGGGAGTTGAATGGTTTGTTTACAATAAAGCGGAAAAAGAATGGTTACCGGGTGTATACTGTCAGGGATTTGCAGCGGTTAAAGATTATCCGTTCGTTACGCTGTGCGAATTATTCCCTTTCGGCAATTTTACGGATGCTGCGGGCACTCTCCGATGATCCGGATATCAATATCCGTGAAGCAATCGACACGCCAACGGCAGACGATGATATCATTACGGCCTGTGATAAATTGCTTACTTCGCTAAATGATGCAAAAGAAAATGCGTTTTTTGTGGCAGGGCAGATTGAAAAGATGAAAAAAATGACGGAATCAAACCCTACAGTTTGCCACCACACTTTGAAAAAATGCTAATCTTGACGTACTTCAAAAAGAGGAGGTACGAAAAGGTATGGAAGAAACAATCCGGATTAAGGGATTAAGTAAATCTTATGATGGAAAAAAGGTGATTGAGAATCTCAGCTTCTCAGTTGCAGCAGGGGAAGTGTATGGCCTGCTTGGTGCAAATGGTGCGGGAAAGAGTACCACGATCGAATGTGTTCTTGGAACGAGGAAAGCGGATTCTGGTTCTGCACGAATTTTGGGATTAGACCCTTGGAAGGACAGGAAAAGGCTTTTTGAACAGGTAGGGGTGCAGTTTCAGGAGGTCAATTACCCGGACAAGATCAGGGTAAAGGAATTGTGCGAGGAAACAGCCTGCCTTTACAAACATCCGGCGGCCTATGAAAAATTGCTGCAGAAATTTGGCCTGACAGACAAGAGGAACGCTTTTGTCAATGAATTGTCTGGCGGACAGAAGCAGAAACTTTTTATTGTCCTGGCTCTCATCCCCAATCCAAAGGTAGTCTTTATGGATGAGTTAACGACAGGGCTTGATACGAAAGCGAGAAGGGGCGTCTGGAAAAGCCTGCAGGAGCTGAAGGAGCAGGGGCTGACGATATTCCTGTCCTCTCATTTTATGGATGAGGTGGAAATTCTCTGTGACCGGATCGGTATTTTAAAGGACGGCGGATTTGTGTTTGAAGGAACGATGCAGGAAGCAGTAGGATTAAGCCCTTATGAAAAGCTGGAAGATGCCTATTTGTGGTTTACCGGAGAGGAGGAAACAGACAATGAATAAATTTTTTACAATGCTGAAAACGGAGCTGAAGCTATCCTTCCGGGGAATGGATATGGTTATTTTTGCTCTTTGTATGCCAGTGGTGGTTGCAGTTATTTTAGGAGTCATCTATGGAAATAAGGCGGCAGCTCCCGGAGCAGAGTATACCTTATCAGGCATACCACTATTGGAGCAGCAAGTGCGCCGCGAGATAAGTAATTCTTTTTTGGAGCAGTCCTTTGGAGCATTATCTACCATTGCAATCTGTGCAGGCGGAGTCATGGGGCTGCCGCTGCTGATTTCTGATTACCGTCAGAAGAAGATATTGAAAAGGTATAAGGTGACGCCGACAAGTCCGGCATTTCTGCTGGCAGTATGGGTAGCCATATATGCGATTTATTCCCTGCTGTCTCTGATATTGGTTTTTGGAACACTGTCATTATTCTTTGGTTGCCGATTCAGTGGTTCCTTTGGGATATTCCTGCTCACATACATTCTGGTTATGCTGTCGATGTTCAGTATTGGCCTTATGGTGGGCGGCGTTGCGCCTGATACGAAAACGGCCAGTGTGATAGCGAGCATCCTGTATTTTCCCATGCTGATTTTTTCCGGTGCTACATTACCCTATGAGGTGATGCCCGCATCATTACAGAAAGCAGCGGACATTTTACCTTTGACACAGGGGATAAAGTTATTGAAGGCGTCCTCTTTAGGGTTACCAATAGAATCAGTATGGATGCCGATCGTAATTATGTTGGCGTTCATGGTCATTTGCGGAGGTATTGCGATACGGTTTTTTAAATGGGAATAGTAGTAGGAAGGGGGAGGGCGGAGATGGTAGTACAGATGAATATTAAAACGGCAACCTGTCATTCAGCATGGATGTCATCTGTCCAGTTCCACGCAGAGTAAATCATAGTCAAAACAAAAACAGCCCACTATGAAAAAATGAGGATATTTTACAAGCCTTTTAAAATTTCAAATGATACAATAATGAACAGTAAAGTGGGAATGTTCTATACCGACAAGCAGTTAGTATATACTGCCACGAAAATTTTTGGCACAGTATCCGTATTTTTTGGATGCAGGTTTAGCGGTTCCTTTGGGATATTCCTGCTCACATACATTCTGGTTATGCTGTCGATGTTCAGTATTGGCCTTATGGTGGGCGGTGTTGCGCCGATACGAAAACAGCCAGTGTGATAGGGAGCATCCTGTATTTTCCCATGTTGATTTTTTCTGGTGCTACATTACCCTACGAGGTGATGCCCATGGCATTGCAGAAAGCAGCGGACATTTTACCTTTGACACAGGGGATAAAGCTGTTAAAAGCATCCTCTTTAGGGTTACCGATAGAATCAGTATGGATGCCGGTCGTAATTATGTTGGCGTTCATGGTTATTTGCGGAGGAATTGCGATACAGTTTTTTTAATGGGAATAGTAGTAGGAAGGGGGAGGCGGAGATGGTAGTACAGATGAATATAGAAAGGCAACCTGTCATTCAGCGTGGATGTCTTACTATTGATCCACAGTGTTGTACGGTTTTATTGGTGGGAGAAGAAATAAGACTGTATCCGAAAGAATTTGATGTCCTCCTCCTACTGGCACAGTACCCAGGGTGGGTGCTTTCCGCTGAACAGATTTACAGAGCTGTGTGGCAGGGTGATATTGGTGGGTGCGATCATGTGGTCTACAATGTTATTTGTCAACTTAGAAGGAAACTGAGAAATCAGGGTATAATTCAGACGGTGATTGGGAGAGGATATAAGTTTGTGGGATAAATGACGAAAGGCAGAGATAGCTTAATTAAGTTTTGCAAACGGTCAATATTGGTGTTAGTATATAAGTGTGGACAGGAAAAGTTAAACAATCTATACTATCAAG
>CAMQZX010000156.1 GCA_947039785.1 uncultured Lachnospiraceae bacterium
ACTTCTAGCTTCGTCGGCAGCGTCAGATGTGTATAAGAGACAGCAAAGAAATCATAATTGCCTGTCTTCAAAATAGTTGCTGTTCACACTGCTCTCAGTAACACCTTTGGCAATGGGCAGAAATTATGCATATCTCATAATTTCCTGCTTGTACTTCCTGGGTTTTCTGTAATCCTCGCTCAAAAAAAGCACCTCACAAAATATTACCAGTGAACAGCAACTTAAAATACTTTCTTTCATCTCCATTCTCTGTTATAATGAGATGAATAATTTTTTAGAAAGAAGCCTGACTATGAAAAAAAATAACATACCTTTAAATTTTACCGAAAAAAACAACAGCCGGGTTAGTCTAATCGCATCCATTGCCACCTTATTGATACTTTGTCTGCTGATTCACACCATAGACAAAAGTTTTGCCCTGACCCAGGCTGAAGCCAGCGCAAAGGAGACTGCCCAGCAGGAAGCAGAATTGCTAAAAGAAAAGACTGTAACCACTTCTGCCACCATCCTTGCCGCCGGAGATAATTTCTATGGGGAAAACCTGCTGAATGTGGGAAAAAGTGATAATGAGGATTGGAATTACGACGAAATTTACAACCAGATTTCTACGAAAATTTCATCCGCAGATTTGTCCATTGTACAGCAACCCACCATATTTACCGACGATCATGATATGATGTCCGGAACAGATCCCTATGCTACCTGCGAAGAAGTGGCGGACTCTCTCGTCAATGCGGGATTTGATGTAATCGCATCTGCAGGAAGCCACAGTGACGACTATGGTGTAACTTACATCAATCAGACTGTTGACTACTGGAACAACAATCATCCCGACATCACACTTCTTGGTCTTCACAAAACTCAGCAAGATGCTGATACCATACAGGTTCGGGAAGTCAATGGCATCAAAATTGCTTTTCTTAACTACTCTTACGGTTCCAACTACGATGCCCTTCCGGAAGAAAGTTCCTTTATGGTGGATTATTTCCAAAAGGATAAGGTAGCATCTGATATTCAGAAGGCTAAAGAACTCAGTGACTGTATCATCGTCATGGCACAATGGGGAGGCGATGGCAACGCAGTTCCCACAGAATATCAGAAGCAATGGACACAATTTCTCCTCTCTCAAGGCGTAAAGGTAGTCATCGGCGGCCATCCACATGTACTACAGCCATATGAGACACTAAGAGACGATCAGGGCAATGAAATGCTGGTATATTACTCTCTTGGCAATTTCGCCTCCAGCGCCACTGCCTCACCGGAATTGTTGGGTGGACTGGCAGAATTTACTTTTGAAAAGACAGAAGTGGATGGAGAAGTTCAGGAAATGAAAGTCACCGCCAGTACGCTGACCCCAACGGTGATGCATTACAATGCCGGAGAAGATGTCTATCAGGTGATGCTGCTGTCTGATTACACGGACGAGCTGGCCTCTGCTCACTCAGTTCAGAGTTTGGACGACGCAGGAACCTTCTCTGTAAATGCGCTGAATACATTGTTTGACCATATTACCAGTCAAAACGTGACTGCATCCACCAACACTGATCTGCTGGACATGACCTGTAAGGCTGATGGTTCTATGGTTAAAACAGATGGCACTGTAGTTTCTGCTGACGAACTGGCTGTTCAATATCCGTTAGATACTTCTGGTTCTCTGGATGCGCTGAAGGGCATTTTAGATGGAGGTTCCAGTCCGGACAGCGATGATACAAGTTCTGAGGATGCCGACTACGACAGTGGTGATGACAGCAATTACAATAGTGGCTATGATAGTGATTACGATTCTGACTACTAAATCAAAAACTCACACAAAATTCAATAAGGAGCTCTGAGATATCCCAGAGCTCCTCAATTTTAACATTTTTTATTCAGCTTTACGCATAGCAGCTTCTACTACATGTCCTACCAATACAGATGTAGTAACGCTTCCAACTCCACCCGGTACTGGAGTGATGGCGTCAACGATTGGCTCAACCTTTGCAAAATCAACGTCTCCGCAGAGCTTGCCTTCCGCATTTACATTAATACCTACATCGATTACAACCTGTCCCGGAGATACATATGTATCGTCTACAACACCTGCACGGCCTGCGGCAACAATTACAATGTCAGCCTCGCGAACTACAGATGGCATATCTACGGTTCTTGTATGGCAGATTGTTACAGTAGCATTTTTCTTAACCAGCATCATAGCTGCCGGTTTACCAACAACAAGGCTACGGCCTACAACGGCTGCTTTTTTACCTGTGCAGTCGATTCCATAGTGATCCAGAATCTCCATACAAGCCTGTGGTGTACATGGAGGGAATCCAATCTGCTTTCCTGTAAATACACCAGACATAGATCCGTCTGTCATACAGTCAACGTCCTTTGCAGGATCTAAAGCATTCTCAATAAGAGACTGATTCAAATGTTTTGGAAGAGGACGGAACAATAATACGCCATGAATATTGTCGTCTTTGTTTACTTTGTCAATGGTAGCCAGAAGCTCTTCCTGAGAAACATCTTCTGGAAGAAGGAATTTCTCGTAAGCAACTCCAAGAGTCTCACATCGTTTTGTAGCGCCTCTCTCATAAGAGATATCACTTCCGTTCTCACCAACACGTATAATTCCCAGAGTAGGTTTGATTCCTTTTGCCTCTAATTTTGCAACATCAGCTTTGATTCTTTCGTTTAATGCTGCGGTTACTTCTTTTCCTAATAACTGTTTTGCCATTGTTTTCTTCTCCTTTATTTTAATCTTCCTAATACACTGTCAAAGATCTCATCTGCCATCTTTGGATATTTCTCCAGCATGGCATCTGCCTTAGCATTCAGTTCTTCTGCATATTCTCTGTTCTTCATGGACTTTGTATTGATGTAAACGTTCAAGCTGGCACCTTTTAATGCAGCTTTGCAGAAAGCAGCTCCTACACCAGCATCACTGATAGCCAGAGTAGAACCTTTTGCTGCAAATTCCTGAATCAACTCAATTGCCTCACAGCATTTCTCCATGATTTCCATAGGAACAGAACAAGCATCCTTCAGAACGATTTCCATCACTCTTGCTTTCTCCGCTTTCTCCTCCTCGGTTTCTCTTGGCATACCGTAAGCTTTTGCCAATGGCTCAAACACCTCGGCATCGCGCTCAATCAGTCTGAGGAAATCTTTCTGAAGCGCATCACACTTTGCTTTCAGTGCATACATTTCCTCCTCCACGTCTGCATATTTTTTCTTGCCAACGGTCAGACTGCCAACCATGTTACCCAGTGCGGTACCTACTGCTCCCACCAGAGCAGACGCACCGCCGCCTCCTGGAACCGGTGCTTTAGAAGCCAACACTTCTACAAATTCTGTACATGTACTTGTTGAAAATCCCATATTACCCTCCTTAAATATGTATTTATGAGAAAGGTGCCTGAAAGGGCAGACACCTGTCCATTCACAAACTTTATAAACCTTTACGCCAAAACTTTATCCAGTGCCTTAAAGGTTCCAATACAGACATCGCCGATTACAGCCCTGTCTTCCGCCGAAAATGCATCGGTAAAATTATCGGAAAATAAAATCTGAGAAGAAGGCGGAAACTCCTCGTCTCCCTCCCACAGGATAAATCTCAGTCTAAACTGGTCAAAAAGTTCAATTTCATAGGAAATATCTCCGTATTTCAGCTTCTCTCCATCCAGAGCTTCCATCACTTTCCCAAATGCCTGAATCTTATTGCCGAATCCATAGGCCAGCCGCAGAATACATCTGCCATTAAACTGCTTATAGTAAACTTCACCAGAGGGCATTTCCCGATAAGTTTTAAACTCACCGGAAGAAAGCATGGTCTTGCTCTCCAACAGATAGCGAAGAACCAGAATCTTGGCGTAAATCATATCCTCCAAGGGATAATACCCGCTTTTATTCTCCTGACAATGAGTAATCTCATAGCCTGGCCAGCTAATCTCATAGACACTGCTTAAAAATCGAAGCTGAAAGCTTTTTTTCTCCTCATTATAAGCTATTTGCAGCCGGGAACTGATTTCTGCAGGATCTGCCTGTCGATACAGCTCCAGATAATGCTGATAAGGCATCTGTTCTTTGCTATCCTTTTGGTAGTTAAATTCTGTCATGTTATTCCTTCCTTACTTGGGCTGCACAGATGGAAACAGTGTGGAATCTGTATGCGGCAAGAAACAGCAAGCCACAAACTCATCCATATAAGTCGGTACTGTACTCAATTCAAGATAAGTCATATTCTGTGCAAGCTCATAGGTTTTTTTCTCTGCTTCCGTTGAAATCAGCATCGCATAGGCACCGCACAGAGAAGAATTACCAATATAGTGGAACATTTCCACCGGAATGTCCGGAAACATACCAATATTGATGGCATTTCTCATGTTAATGCCGCTACCGATTCCACCAGCTACATATACATTTTCAATCATGGATACATCAAAATCCAAGGATGCCAGCATAGTACGGATCGCAGAGAAAATCGCACCTTTGGCACGGATAAAGTTGTCAATATCCACTTCAGTAATTTCAACATCCTTCACGGAACCTGCTTCTTCCTCAAAAGCAAGGACATAGCTACCCGTTCCATATTTGTCATGGCGGATACGCTTTCCTTCACGGACAAACTTGCCCTTCGGTCCAATAATTCCACAGGCAAACAATTCACTGATTACATCAATAATACCAGAACCGCAAAGTCCGATAGGCTTCGTTCCTTCCTCACCGATTACAGAGTAAGTCGGCTCCATTGTCTCCTTGTCAATGGTACACGCTTCAATGGCGCCATCTGTGGCACGCATACCGCAGCTAATATCACCGCCCTCAAAAGCAGGACCAGCAGAACAAGCACAACTCATCATGAAATCAGAATTTCCAAATACCAGCTCACCGTTGGTACCAAGGTCGATAAACAGAGAGAACTCCGGCTTATTCCAGATCATGCTGACCAGTGTTCCGGCTGTGATATCTCCACCGACATAGCTTCCAATATTCGGAGCTAAAATTATATGGGCATCTGGATTGATGGCCACCCCTACATCGGATGCAAACAGAGAATTGGTCTTAAAGAATGCGGGAATATACGGCTCCATACGAAGAGGATCTGCATTGATTCCTGCAAACAGATGGTTCATCGTGGTATTGGATGCAATACACATACGATAAATCCACTGAGGTCTGATGCCGCAGGATTTACACATCTCCTGAATCATCGGATTGATGGTCTCCTTAATCACAGCATCCTGCAGACGCTTACGTCCACCTGGCTTCTCTGATTCAATAATACGATTGATAACATCAGCTCCATAACGAATCTGTCCGTTACCGGCAGATCCCTTCGCCAATATCTCTCCATTCTCCATGTTGATAATCAATGCAGAAACGGTGGTGGTACCAATATCGATTACCAGACCCCCAATGATCACATCCACATCCATTCCCAAAATATCATATACAAACATATCATCCGGGGTAGTACGAATGACACATTTTACTTTAAAGTCGTTTTCCCGGAGTACATCCGGTAATTTATGTAAAACAGAGTACGGAATACGAACTCTCTTAATATTCAAATACTTACGCAACGCTCTTGTCAGACGCTCATTATCTGGCATGGTATCATCCAGTGTCGGCGGATCCATAATCACTTCTACCACATCCAAACTGTTGGACAGGGCAATTCCCGCCATCTCAACATCCGACTTTGCTTTTTCAAAGATCTTGATTTCTTCTTTTGAGCTTAAATCAGCCACCTTCATGCGGCTCTTGTATGCAGATGCAATGTCCGGCACCATTATCTCCACGTCACCGTCAACTGTGCTGACACAGGCCAGTCTCCAGCCCTGCTCATATTCTTCATCGGTAATATGACGGGTCTTTTTGCTGTCCAGTGTTCCACCAACAAGACGCACTTTACATTTTCCACATGATGCGTTACCAGAACATGGCGCATCAATAGCCACATTTGACTTGCGGGCTACTTCCAAAAGATTTTCGCCTTCTGTAGCAAAGCTCTTCACTTCACTGCCATCTTCAAATTTAAATATCACCTGACTCATGGTGGAATCCTCCTTAGGTATATTTCGCCCACTCAATAGTTAATAGGAATTGGGGACAATTGCTGTGTGGTTGGCAACTTATCCCATAAAATACAATGGGAGCGGAGCCAAATGCTCGGAATCTTCGCATTAAAACTCCGCTCCTTTCATTAAATCACTTCAATTTCAAATCCTGGTTGTTTAGAATTATACTTCCAGATAAGAATCTGCAAATAATGTGTTGTTCTTAATAACGTCACAAGATTTGATTGTTTCCATCAGACGCAGGTCACAAGGATTAACGATAGCAGATGTCATTCCCATTGTCATACACATAGCAACCATAGCGGAGTCCATAATCGGTCTGATATGTTTTGGCATACCATTGGAGTTATTGGACAGACCACCTGTTGAGTTCAGTCCCATATCTGAGAACATCTTGATACACTCTAAAATCTGCATCTGCTTGTCCTGCATTCCTTTGATAACCAGGAATAATGGATCAAACCACAGGTCAGAAGCATCCATACCATGCTCCATACCTCTCTCAAGAAGAGTCTGGCAGTACATCATACGCTCATCGTTGTCTTTTGCAATACCTTCTCCATTACACAGTGCGATAACGATAGCATCGTTGGCAGCAGCCAAGTCAACGTACTCGATTCTTCCAGCTGCGTCAGCAGAGTTAACGATAGGTTTGCCTTTGGAACGATTGTATACGGAAATACCAGCTTCAATTGCTTTTTTGTTAGCAGTATCCAGTGCAAGAGGTACGTTGTCAAACTCGCTCTGAAGGAGCTGAACTGCCCATTTCATAATCTCCTCGCCATCATTCTCAGCTGGTCCGATATTTACATCTAAGTAATATGCACCTGCATCTAACTGCTCTTTTGCTCTCTTTAAAATTGGAGCTGGATCTCTCTCTGCTAAAGCTCTGTTAATTGAGGGAGCAGTTGCTGAAATTCTTTCTCCAATTACTACAAATTTTGCCATACTCGTTCTCCTTTACTTGTTAAATAATATGTATTTGCTTATGTTTCAGAGGTGTATATCCTCTAACATTCTTTCAAAGGGGAAAAGGCACAAGGCACTTTTCCTGTTATGCTGTCAAATCTTTAAGGAATTTCACCAACTGAACTGCTTCTGCAGGACCAACGATTACTTCCCATCCAGGAAGTTTTGCTTCGATGTCGCCCTTCAGAACGGCAACTTTACCAGGAATGATTAATTTTCTGCAGTTAATCTTATCTTCCACATTTGCTTTGATGTAGTCAGCAACTGTAGTAGAGGACAATTTACCAGCAGCCCATGCGGTCAGTACGGACAATCCGCCTGCATCACTGATTACCAGATTACATGGAACACCGGAACGCTCCAACTCGCCGGAAACTACGAAGTATGTAAGAGCAAAGTCTACAGTTGTCAGGCAGATATCATCTGCTCCACCGCCGTTGATTGGGTAGATACCAGGCTCAACCTTCATTGGCTTCTGAGGATCGGTAAATACGTTCTGACGCATACCATACAAAGGCAATGCTTCTGCGTAATCCAAAGTCTCAACTACTACGATTGAACCATATTTCATGGTAAACAGAGCCAACAGAGCCTGCTGCATATATCTGTCACCCTTAGCGACTGCAACAGTGTTTACGATGGAAGGATATCCAAAGGTTCTGTCCTCATTCTTAATAGCTGCACGACGAATCTGTACTGCATTTGCAAATGTAGCTTTCAGGTCTGGACCAGTTACATCAATAATCAGGTTCTTATTTCCTGCTTTCTCTAATGCTTCAACAGTATCATGAAGCTCGTTTAAGTCAGCTCCTTTGACACCGAGAACAACGCCAGCAGCGGTAGCTACAGCACTCATATCTGCATAGTTAGCAGCATTTGCTCCATTTAATACTGGTTTGCCGTCTTTGCAGATTTCCAGAGCTGCCTTAGCAACCTCAACGTCCTCACAGTTCAATACTAATGTTCTTCCTGTAGCAGCAGCTTTCTTAACAATATCAAGATATGCATCCTGTCCGCTTGCTGCGTCATAGTTTACGTAGATAACTTCCACGTACATTCTCTCACCGATACGCTCATAATCAACTTTCTGAAGCTCAGCGATTTTAGCGTCTACAGTAGCAGCATCCATACAACTGCAAAGTGCAACTGCATAACGTGTCTTGCTTACAAATGTTTTGTCATGTCTGTAAAGCACAGTCTCTCCACCCAGAGAGTACTCAGCATCACCTGTACCGATTTTGATTGTCTTCATCGGCGGTGCAGTAGCCTCAGAAAGCTGAGCGATTGCTTCGTCAGACATATATGGGCATGCAGAAATGTCAACGGCACCCTGTGCAACCTTCATAGAGAAAGCCATACATGTCGGGGAACCACATTCCTTACAGTTCTTTTTAGGTGTTAATTTAAAAATTTGAATACCATTCAGTGCCATAATTTTATCCTCCTATACTCTATCGTTTACACTAATTCTTTAATCATTTTAGAAATGGTAGCAACAGACTGAGGATGTCTTAAGATAACAGCATTGGAACCGGAAACAAGATCAGCAGTAGCTGTCATAATTTCCATACTGATTCCTCTGTCCTCAGCAGGTCCCCATTCCGGATTATCAGCTTCCGGAGCAACAGACTCTTTTACTCCCCATGTTTCAGAAGAAACCGGTGTAATGATAGGCATCTGGAGCATTTTATCGTCCTGAGACAATGCAGCACCTTTGATACGGTCCATTGTGGACACAACATACTCATAACCATAACCTGCAGCAGCAGTACCAACGTTCATGATGATTTTCTCAGGGCTTACACCTAACTGAGTTGTGATAACGTTCAACTGTTTTGCAAGGTTGATATCTACCGCAGACTCAGCTCCAACGATCTGATTATAAGCCAGACCTGCAGCAGCACCTACTGCTTTGTAGTTTTCTTCTTTTGCCGGCATGATTACAGCGTTTTTGCCCTGTAATGCGTCAGCAACTTTTGCCAGAAGGTCTCCGTCTTTCTCTGCATTTTTGCAGCCTTCTACTACTAATGGACAGTCAATTGCATCAGCAACTTCTTTTACGATTGCAATCAGCTCATCAACAGATTTGTCTTCACCGTTGGGGTCTCCACCTTCCAGTGTAAGAGCAACGAAATCTGCACCTTCCATCTCAGATGCTTTCTTTGCAATCTCACCCATGGTAGAGCATCCTTCGTAGTAAGCTTTGATACCTTCGGAAACGTTTTCCAGACCCATATCACTGATTTCTACACCAACCTTTGGTGCGTTCTCAATTGGGCCGTCAAAAGTATAGAAAGGAAAGACGCTCTCTCCTCCTAATTTAATTGCTTTGTCACCAGTGCCAATTGTCACGGTGTTAATCTTTGCGTTGAACTTTTGTGGTTTTTGATTAAACGGCATTCTCATTAGCCTCCTTAACTTATATTTTCTATATAATTATACAATATAAT
>CAMQZX010000157.1 GCA_947039785.1 uncultured Lachnospiraceae bacterium
CTCTTATGCCTATTCTCTGGAAGATTTGAAAGTTGCCATCGGACATATTCAGAAGTTTATCCAAAGGCTGCGTAAAAACAAATAGAATTATATTGATTATTTTACCAATGTTTAGTATTATTGATTTTAGTGTACTGGCTGTGTATTATTCATATATCCAATAGTCGGCGCACAATGTATAGGTGCATGGTGAATAGGAGGAGAAGATGTCTGAGTTAATTAAAGTAGTAGTAGATGCCATGGGCGGTGATTATGCACCGAAGGAACCTGTGCATGCAGCAGTGGAGGCATTGAAAGAGAGTAAGGATCTGTTCGTCTATCTGACCGGGACGAAGGAATTGATTGAGAAGGAATTAAAGCAGTATGAGTATCCCAGTGACCGATTGGAGATTGTGGCCACTACACAGGTGATTGAGACTGCGGAGCCTCCCGTCAAAGCCATTCGAAGTAAGAAAGATTCTTCCATAGTGGTAGGCCAGACCATGGTGAGAAAGGGTGAGGCAGATGCTTTTGTGTCTTCTGGAAGTACCGGTGCTGTGCTGGTGGGGGGACAAGTCATTGTTGGAAGGATTAAAGGAGTGGAGAGACCACCTCTGGCGCCGTTGATTCCAACGAAGGATGGAGTTGCTCTGCTGATTGACTGTGGTGCCAATGTGGATGCCAGACCTTCTCATCTTGTACAGTTTGCCAAGATGGGATCCATCTACATGGAAAATGTAGTGGGTATTAAAAATCCCCGTGTGGCCATTGTGAATATTGGTGCAGAGGAAGAGAAGGGAAATGCATTGGTGAAGGAGACCTTTCCTCTTCTAAAAGAATGTGAAGGAATTAATTTTATCGGAAGTATTGAAGCCAGAGATATTCCTGAGGGGTATGCAGATGTGGTTGTCTGCGAGGCATTCGTGGGAAATGTAATTTTGAAATTATACGAAGGCGTGGGAGCTACACTGATTTCAAAAGTCAAAAGCGGAATGATGACGAATCTCAGAAGTAAGATTGGAGCAGTGCTTGTAAAGCCGGCCCTGAAGGCGACACTGAAATCCTTTGATGCAAGTGAGTACGGCGGTGCACCGTTACTGGGGCTGAAAGGCCTTGTGGTTAAGACTCATGGAAGCGCTGGCCACGTTGAGATCAAACATGGTATACTGCAGTGCCTGCAGTTCAAAAAAGAGGGCATTAATGATAAAATCAAGGAACACATTTAAGTGTAACCAACAAGGAGGAAAAAAATATGGAATTTGAGAAACTGATCAACATTATCGCAGAGGTTTTAAATGTGGATGTCTCTGAGATTACGGAGGATACTACATTTGTAGATGATTTGGGAGCCGATTCCCTGGATGTTTTTCAAATTATAATGGGAATTGAGGAAGAGTTCGACATTGAGATTGACAGCGAGGATGCAGAGCAGATTGTATCCGTAGGAGATGCAGTAGAACAGATTAAAAAAGCCATTGGTTAGTAGTTAGGGAGGTATAGCCTCCCTAATCTATCGTTGCTAAGCATGCGTGAAAAGGTCCAGAGGACCTTTTCTAAATTGTAAGTCCCCTTCACCCATCACTTATGTCTCTGCGGCAGAGTAGTGGGGGACTTTCTCAATGAGCTAAATAGAAGAATGCTGTTTGTCTGATTATGACATTATATTAGCATATGTGCAGAATTTGGTGCACTGCATGGAGGAAAATATGAAAAGCAGAAATGACTTAAAAGAATTGGAAGAGAGCATTGGATATCAATTTAGAGACTACAAATTATTGCGAAAAGCTATGACTCACAGCTCTTATACCAATGAGCGACGTATTGGAAAACTTGACTGCAATGAACGTTTGGAATTTCTTGGGGATGCAGTGTTAGAAGTTGTGGCCAGCGACTATTTATATCGTACATTTCCAAATGTCCCGGAAGGAGAATTGACCAGGAAGCGCGCCAGCATGGTGTGTGAGTCTTCTCTGGCCATCAGTGCCAGAGAGATGAGCCTGGGAAGTTACCTGCGTTTGGGAAAAGGAGAGGATATGACGGGAGGAAGAGAGAGAGAATCTCTTACTTCAGATGCTGTGGAAGCATTGATCGGTGCAATTTATCTGGATGGCGGACTTGGATGCGCCAGAGATTTTATTATGACTCATGTGTTAAATGACATTGAGCATAAATCTCTTTTTTATGACAGCAAGACAATTTTGCAGGAGCTGGCCCAGGGGCAGAAGCTGGGAGATCCGCAATATCATCTGGTGAAAGCAGTAGGACCGGATCATAACAAATCTTTTGAGGTGGAACTGAGGCTCGGGGAGAAAACCTTTGGTCCCTGTCAGGGCCACACAAAGAAAGCGGCAGAGCAGGCTGTGGCTTATGAAGCGGTACTGCAGCTGCGAAAAAATAAGAAGTGAAGGTGACACATGTATCTAAAAAACATTGAAGTGCAGGGCTTTAAGTCCTTTGCCCAGAAGATTAATTTTGAATTTCATAATGGAATTACCGGAATTGTGGGACCCAACGGCAGCGGCAAAAGTAATGTTGCTGACGCGGTTCGCTGGGTGCTGGGAGAACAAAGTGCTAAGCAGCTTCGAGGGGGCAACATGCAGGATGTCATTTTCTCCGGGACAGAAAACAGGAAGCCTTTAAGTTATGCATATGTTGCTATTACACTGGATAATGGAGATCACCAGCTACCCATAGACTATGAGGAAGTAACGGTTGCCAGGAGACTGTATCGCTCTGGTGAGAGCGAATATCTGATCAACGGACGAGGATGCAGGCTGAAGGATGTCAATGAACTGTTTTATGATACTGGTATCGGTAAGGAAGGCTATTCCATCATCGGTCAGGGGCAGATCGATAAGATTTTAAGTGGTAAGCCGGAAGAGCGCAGAGAGTTGTTTGATGAGGCGGCCGGCATTGTAAAATTTAAACGGCGAAAAGCTACCACTTTGAAAAAACTGGAAGAAGAGCAGCAGAATCTGGTTCGCGTAACGGATATCTTAAGTGAGTTGACCAAGCAGCTGGAGCCATTGGAAAAGCAATCGGAGACGGCCAGAACCTATCTTCGTAAGAAAGAAGAATTAAAGCAGTTGGATGTGAATATGTTCTTACTGGAGATGGAGTATATAAGTGAACAATTAAAATCTGTGGGGGAAAAACACCAGCTGGCAGATGCTCATCTGAAAGAAGCCACTAAAGCCTATGAACTTGCCAAAGAGGAATACCAAAAGTCTGAACAGGAAATGGAAACTCTGGAGCAGGAGATGGAGCAGGCCAGGGAGCGTTCCCAGGCAAATGCTTTGCGAAAACAACAGTTGGAAGGCCAGGTTAATGTACTGGTGGAGCAGATCCATGCAGGTAAATTGAGTGATGAACATTATCAGTCCCGTCTGCGTTCTTTGGAGTCTGATATTGCCCAGAAGGAAAAAGCTTTGGAAGAATACCGCAGTCAGCGGCAAGAATTTCAAAGTATTATGCTGGAGATTCAAAAACGCCAGTCAGAGGTGGATGACCGCCTGGAATATTTAAGAAGTGAAATAGAAGCCTCCTCTCATTCCATTGAGGAGGGGAAAAACGAAATCATCGAACTTCTCAACAAACGCGCTACCACCAAGGGTAAGGTGCAGCGTTTTGATACCATGATGGAGCAGATTGAGATTCGTAAGGCAGAATTGAGTCAGAAAGCAATTCGTCTGAAGGGAGAAGAAAATACTCATAACCGTCAGATGAAGGAAGCACAGGACAGTTATGATAGCATTTTCGGGGAGATTAAAGGTCTTGAGGAAGAAAGCCGCCGGCTGGAAGAACAGGTGACTGTTCTTCAAAATGCCCTGAAGGAGAGAAATCGTCAAATGGAAGTGGGACAGACTGCCTATCACAGAGAGGCTTCCCGCCTGGAGTCACTGCGAAATATCGCAGAACGTTACGATGGCTATGGCAACAGTATTCGGAGAGTTATGGAGAAGAAGGCTGTCAATCCAGGAATCCGGGGTGTGGTGGCAGATTTGATCCATGTTATGAAGGATTACGAAGTGGCCATAGAGACAGCGCTGGGAGGCAGTATCCAGAATATTGTCACAGACAACGAGCAGACTGCCAAGGGGTTGATTCAGTATCTGAAGAAAAACCGATACGGAAGAGCCACTTTTTTGCCCCTGACTAATATCAGCAGCAGAGGGGAATTTAACCAGCGGGAGGCTCTGAGGGAAGCAGGTGTGATTGGCCTTGCCAGCGATCTTGTCCAGGTGGAGCCGGAATACGTAGGGCTTTCCAGGTATCTTTTGGGCAGAACTTTGGTGGTGGATCATATTGATCACGCCATTGCCATCGGTAAGAAATACCGCCATACACTGCGTATGGTGACTGTTGAAGGTGAGTCCTTGAATCCGGGCGGTTCCATGACAGGAGGTGCTTATAAAAATAACAGCAATCTTTTGGGGCGCCGCCGTGAAATTGAGGAGTTGGAGGAAAGTGTTCGTTCTTTAAAATCAGACATGGATCAGATGCAGGCTTCCATCAATGAGGATAGAGATCAGAGAAATGCTCTCAGGGATGCTATTGCCGAGATTCAGGAGAAAATCCAGAAGCAATATATCCTTCAAAATACAGCCAGGCTGCATATTCAGCAGCTGGAGGAAAAGCGCGCTCAGGTGCAAAGCGGTTATGAAAAGCTGGACCAGGATAAACGGGAGATTTTGAGACAGACCAGAGAAATTCAGGAGAATACCAGGGAAATCCGCAAAGAGCTGGAAAAGTCCACCAGGGAAGAAAAGGAACTGGAGGAGTTTATCTCATCCAGACAGGAAGAACTGGAAAAATGTCAAGCAGAAGAGAGCGAAGTCAGTCGAAAGCTGGAGGCCGTTCATCTGGAACATGTAGAAATGTCTCAGAAGGAAGAGTTCTTAAATCAGAACATGTGCCGTATTACGGGAGAATTGAGCACTTTGAGAGAAGAACAGGATACGGTAAATAGAAATCTGAAATCCGGCCATGAAGACATGGCTCGTAAGGAGCAGGAGATTGAAGAAATTCGCCGCCAGGTAGAGGAAGCCGCTTCCATGGGTGCATCTGACGGAGAACAGATGAAGGAATATCTGGTACACAAAGAAGAATTGAGCAGTCGTCATAAATCGTTCTTTGAGAAAAGAGATGAGCTTTCCGACCAGATGGGATTGTTGGATAAGGAGTGTTTCCGTCTCCATAATCAGATGGAACGTCTGGAAGAAAGCCAGGAATCTCAGATCAACTATATGTGGGAGGAGTATGAGATTACCCCCAATGCTGCTCAGGAATATCGATCAGAGGAGCTTTCCGACCGGGAAGCTATGAAAAAGGAAATTGTCCAGAAGAAGGATGAAATCCGCAAGCTGGGAGATGTGAATGTAAACGCCATTGAAGATTATAAAAATATTTTGGAACGTCATACCTTCCTGTCCAATCAGTATAATGATCTTGTGAAGGCCGAAGAGACTCTGGAAGGAATTATTGAAGAACTGGATGCAGGAATGCGCAAGCAATTCACAGAGAAATTTAAAGATATTCAAAGAGAGTTCGATAAGGCATTTAAGGAGTTATTTGGCGGCGGCAAGGGAACACTGGAACTGATTGAAGATGAGGATATTTTGGAAGCCGGAATCCGCATCATCTCCCAGCCTCCGGGCAAAAAGCTGCAGAATATGATGCAGTTGTCCGGAGGAGAGAAGGCGCTTACAGCCATTGCTTTGCTGTTTGCCATTCAGAATCTGAAACCGTCGCCGTTTTGTCTTCTGGATGAGATTGAAGCTGCTTTGGATGATTCCAACGTGGTACGTTACGCTAAATATCTGAAAAAGTTGACGAAAAATACACAATTTATTATAATTACTCATAGACGCGGAACGATGAATGCAGCCGACCGTCTGTACGGAATCACCATGCAGGAAAAGGGGGTGTCTACCCTTGTATCGGTGGATCTGGTGGAACATGAATTGGAAAAATAGGAGGGGAAAGAGATGGCAGAAGAAAAAGTAGGCTTTTTTAAACGTTTGGTCAAAGGTCTGTCAAAGACAAGAGACAACATTGTTTCCGGAATAGATTCCATATTCAGTGGGTTTTCCAGCATCGACGAGGACTTTTACGAGGAGATTGAGGAAATACTGATTATGGGAGATATCGGTATTAACGCCACAAATTCGATTATTGATAATCTGAAGGAGCAGGTTGCCCAGCAGCACATCAAAGATCCTGCCCAGTGTAAGCAGCTTCTTGTGGACAGCATCAAGAAACAGATGGAAGTGGAGGAGACTCAGTATGAGTTTGAAAAACGCAAATCTGTAGTACTGGTGATTGGTGTCAATGGTGTGGGTAAGACCACATCGGTGGGTAAGCTGGCAGGCAAGTTAAAGGATCAAGGCTTGAAGGTTATGCTGGCGGCAGCAGATACTTTCCGTGCGGCGGCAGGCGAGCAGCTGACTCAGTGGGCTAACCGTGCCGGTGTGGATATCATCGGCGGTCAGGACGGAGCAGATCCTGCTTCAGTAGTTTATGATGCGGTGGCAGCAGCCAAGGCCAGAAATGTGGATGTATTGCTCTGTGATACAGCAGGACGTCTCCATAACAAAAAGAATTTAATGGAAGAGCTGCGCAAGATTTATCGGATTCTGGAGAGAGAGTTTCCAGAGGCACATCTGGAAACATTGGTGGTACTGGATGGAACCACAGGACAGAATGCGCTGGCTCAGGCAAAGCAGTTTGCAGAGGTTGCCAATGTGACAGGTATTATTCTCACCAAGCTGGACGGAACAGCCAAGGGCGGTATCGCTGTGGCAATCCAGTCGGAGCTTGACGTACCGGTAAAATATATTGGCGTGGGAGAGAGTATTGATGATCTTCAGAAATTTGATGCCAATGAATTTGTGAATGCGCTGTTCGATGTAAAAAAGACGAGTGATTTAGACTAGAAAGGACAATCGATAAGAATGGGTGAAATGTTGACGTTAGAGAAATTTGAAGAGGCGACAGAAATTGTCAAGCAGGTGGTGTGTGAGACAAAGCTGGTATACAGCTCCTATCTCAGCAACCAGTGTGAAAATAAAGTATACTTAAAACCGGAAAATATGCAGATTACAGGTGCTTACAAGCTTCGTGGAGCATACTACAAGATCAGCACTTTGACTCCCGAGGAGAGAGAGAAGGGACTGATTACAGCTTCTGCGGGAAATCATGCTCAGGGTGTGGCTTATGCAGCCAAAGCCTTTGGCGTGAAGGCTGTCATTGTGATGCCCACAACTACTCCATTGATTAAAGTGGAACGAACCAAAAGCTATGGAGCAGAGGTGGTACTGTGGGGGGACGGATATGACGAAGCCTGCACCCAGGCGCTGAAAATGGCAGAGGAGAGTGGATATACCTTTATCCATCCCTTTGATGACCCGGCTGTAGCGACCGGACAGGGAACCATTGCCATGGAGATTATTCAGGAGCTGCCTTTGGTGGACTATATTCTGGTACCCATCGGCGGAGGCGGATTGGCTTCCGGTGTGGCAACCCTGGCAAAAGCTTTGAATCCTCACATTAAAGTGATTGGAGTGGAGCCGTCTGGAGCCAACTGTATGCAGGCATCTCTTAGAAAAGGAAACGTTATTTCTCTCAAAGACGTCAACACCATTGCAGATGGTACTGCAGTAAAAAGACCAGGAGAAAACATCTTCCCATATATTCAGGAAAACCTGGACGAAGTCATTACGGTGGAAGACGATGAGCTGATTGTGGCGTTCCTGGATATGGTAGAAAATCATAAGATGATCGTGGAGAATTCCGGACTGCTGACTGTGGCAGCTCTGAAACATCTGAGATTTAAAAATAAAAAGGTAGTGAGTATTTTAAGTGGCGGGAACATGGATGTGATTACCATGTCTTCTGTGGTACAGCACGGTTTGATTCTCAGAGACAGAATCTTTACCGTATCTGTATTGCTTCCGGATAAGCCCGGCGAACTGGTTCGTGTTTCTTCTGTCATCGCCAATGAAAGAGGAAATGTTATCCGTCTGGATCACAACCAGTTTGTAAGTACCAATCGGAGTGCGGCTGTGGAATTGAAAATCACCATGGAAGCCTTTGGAACAGAGCACAAAAAGCAGATTGTATCTGCACTGGAAAAGGAAGGATATCGCCCCAAATTAATCGGAGCAAATTTGTAAAAGTTTATACGAAGAATTATAATGAGGATAAGGCTGCAGCAAAAGTTATGTACAATTATGACTTTTGCTGCAGCCTTTTTAGAGGATTATTTTACTTCAATCAATTCAAAATCCTTATTTCCCAGTCCAAGTTTTACACCGTGTTCGATGGAAGATTCCCAGTTGGTCTCCGGGAAAATAGTGTGGAAATGATCATGTTCATGCACATGTTCCATCATGTCGGTAAGACGTGTATTGGAGATAGCTGGCTGAGCATTGACTGCCTGAGCGCACGCCAGGTCCAGAGCTACCGGATCAAAAGACGCGAAAAATCCCACGTTTGGAACGATGGCAGCGTCATTTTCACCATGGCAGTCACAGTAAGGAGACACATCTATGACAAGGCTGATGTGGAAGTTGGGACGTCTGTCAATGACAGCCTTGGTGTATTCGGCAATCTTACAGTTTAAGATATCGTTGGATTCATCGGAAGCTGCCTGCACAGCATCTTTGGGACAGACACCGATACAGCGTCCGCATCCCACACATTTGTTGTGGTCGATGGAAGCCTTTTTGTCTTCGATGGTGATAGCACTGTGGGCACAGACTTTGGTGCACATTTTACATCCGACACAGGATACCTGATTTACATGAGGCTTTCCCGCACTGTGCATTTCCATTTTGCCTGCACGGGAGCCGCATCCCATTCCAATATTTTTTAAAGCGCCGCCAAAACCAGTTGCTTCATGGCCTTTGAAATGGTTCAGGGAAATGAAGACATCGGCGTCCATAACAGCACGTCCGATTTTGGCTTCCTTCACATATTCACCGCCTTCCACAGGTACATAAGCCTCGTCAGTTCCTTTCAGACCGTCAGCAATGAGGATCTGACAGCCGGTGGAGAGAGGAGAGAAACCGTTCTGAGCGGCACTGTCCAGGTGGTCTAAGGCATTCTTTCGTCCACCCACGTACAGGGTGTTGCAATCGGTGAGGAACGGTTTTCCACCCAGTTCCTTTACCACATCTACCACAGCTTTGGCATAGTTTGGACGAAGAAAGGCCAGGTTGCCAGGTTCACCGAAGTGCATTTTGATGGCTACATATTTGTCTTCGAAATCAATATCACCGATTCCTGCGGCTTTGATCAATCTCTGGAGTTTGTCCAGCAGATTATCACCGGTTTTGGTTCGCATGGTGGTGTAATAAACGTTTGACTTATTCATAGTAATTGGATACCTCCTTTATTATTTTAGGAATATGTATAATCATACAATAGGAAACTGGAACTGTCTCTTATACACATCTGACGCTGCCGACGAAGCTAGAAGTGT
>CAMQZX010000158.1 GCA_947039785.1 uncultured Lachnospiraceae bacterium
ATGTGTATAAGAGACAGAATATTTTACAATCAAGAAATGTTTTTACTATTTCCTCGTCCAACGGGCATAGAGCACCACGCCCCGCCCTGCCGTTCGTTCTATAGTTGTAGCTTTATTACGATACTTTGCATCCGTATACCATCCCCCGAATCGGTAGCCTTGCCGCTTGGGAGCCGCCAATACCGTCCCTCTTTTATAAAAATAATAGGGATTGGTGGCAGCATTGGTTCCGCCGTTTAATACATATTTTACCACATATCCGCAAATTGCAGATGACGGATTGCCATATACCCTCTTTCCCGCAGAATCCAGACGGTATGCCTGAACCCGCACATAATACCTTCGCTTACAATCGCTGGCCTTAATCAGACGAGAAGTCTTATCGGCTGCCGCATAAGCATATTTTACAGAACCTGCCGCAAAATCTGAGGAATGAGAGTAGGCAATCCGATATCCTTCTGCGTCAGGCACGGCCGCAAAATATACCCGAAGCCCAACTCCATCACTTTTATAATATTTTATTTTGCCTTTTCCCACAGTAATCTTCTTCCATTTGGCATACAGGATATAGTTTTTCGCAGAGGACCTACGAATTCTGGTAATCTTTGAGCTAAACTGACTGTCCGTATACCATCCGGCAAAATTATAACCTGCCCGGGCAGGCGGATTTAACACCACCCCATTCTGAAAATATCCATCAGGATTTCTGGAATCATTGTTTCCCCCGTTCAGCACATAAGTAATGCTGTAGGACACCGGTGTGGAAGAAGTTCCTTTAAAAGAGGTGGAGGCCATGGGATATCTCTCATTGAAAGCAGCTGTCTTATACTCCGCATCCCGTACATGTGCCGGGAACTGACTGGAGCTGCCTCCCCGCAGGAAATAATCATATGTGTTAATATCTCCTCCTGCATCCCAGGTACTGTCCAGATTATAATACTTGCCGTTGATGCGCACAATATTCCAGGCATGCCCTTCTCCCTGACTGTAACCGCCGATAAAACGCACAGACAGTCCCGCCTCCCGCATCATGCGGTAAATCAGATTGGCATATCCCTGACAGATGGCATTGCCCTGACACAGCGCATTGTAGGCAGAATACTTACCCAGGTAAGTCTTATCGTTAAGTCTGGCATAATCGTAAGAGACATGGTGCGTCACATAATCGTAAATTGCCCGGATAATTTCATATTCATTATCCATCTGACTGATTTTTAAAGAAGTCAATACGGAATTAATCCGATTGTCAAGAACCGATTCCTGACTTGCCGTGGACATATATGTGAAAATGCCCTTGAAGTGATAATAGTATCCCCCTCCGGCCCTTCTGGTAACCATGTCGGACAGCTGGATACTGCTCTCAAATTTGTAAAAATGCCAGCGCAGATAATCCCCCGCGTTCGGCGCAGTATCATCCTCTGCACTGCAGGCTGCCAGAATCACATCAAACAACGCCTTCTGCCAGTCACTCTTACGGGAATATGTGGTGAAATTCACCCCTCTCGTCCGGTTCAGCATCTTAGTCTTCAGATAAGCACCTGCACTCTTTACCGTTCCATAGTAAGGCGATGTGGTAGAAGCTTGCACCTGTTCTTCAGAAATCTCTAATACCTGAGGTTCCAGTTCAATGTCTTCGTCTTCATAAAACGGATTTACATAAATCAGGGGCTCTTCCGGATGCACTTCATTCTCTGCAGCCATAACAGGAACCGTCATAAGAAACAACAACGACAAAATTAATACAAATATACCCTTTTTCTTCATTTAATTTCCATCCTTATTTATGCAAATAGGGTTTTAAAGCATCATAACTGCGATTAATGATCAGCTCCTGAGGGAACTGTATCTTCTCCAACAAAGTCTCTGCATCGTCAAACACTCCAATCCGCAAATCCAGATGTGCATCACTGGAGACCACGATAGGTACCTGATATTCCTTACAATATTTCAGAATTTCCATGTCATTTACATCTGTATTTGCGCGGAAGCTTAATGGACTTAATGAGTTGTTGTTTAACTCAATAATCTTGCCATGTTCCTTGGCGCCCTGCACCAGCTTCTCATAATCCGCCGGAAAACGTCCATCATCCGGATGACCGATAATATCCACATAAGGATTCTCCATAACTTTCAGATAAGCTCTCGTGTTCTCTTCTGCTGTCCCCGGCTTCACACAGGGCAGGTGTAAACTGGCAATGACCAGATCCAGCTGTGCCAGCTCTTTCTGGCTCAAATCCAGCTCACCGTCATAATTTCTAATATTGGCTTCACATCCCAAAAGCAGCTTTACCCCGTACATTTCCCGAGGAACAATTTTCAAATTGTGAAAATAATAATTGTGGCAGGTTCCCGGCATGGCAGGAGCATGTTCTGTAATTCCCAGAACCTCCAGTCCCTTATCGGCTGCCGCCTTTGCCATTTCACGCATAGTATTATAAGCGTGTCCGCTTGCAATGGTATGTGTATGTAAATCCATTACGCTTTTCATAATAACTTCACTCCTTACTGGTCAGACATTTGAGAATGCCTTGTTAATAATATAATTATATTATACCTTAAAACAAAATGAACGTAAACCCGTTTTTCTGGAGCGTATTTGAACATTCATTCCCACAAGATGTGTTCCACAATTTGCGGAAAGCAATTTTATAACACACTCTAGTGTACTACTTCGAAATACAATGGCAGATTCCTTCTATAAATTTCTTGGAACTCACTCTTCCAATGTCTGCATCTGAATCTTCCAAATGACGCATCCGTGTACGCACCTGACCAAAATCAAACAGAATATTGGCATAATCTGCAAAAATGGGATCATAGTAATCTTCTGCCCCCATGTGGGCAATGTTTTCCAGTGCTTTCAGTATGATTCTTCGGATTCTCTGCTCCAAAGCTTTCCTGTTCTGTAAAAGCTGCTCTGCTCCATAGATCTCCAAGGCAGCCTTTTCGTAAATTTGCTTCATCTGATAGCTTCTGCCTTTCTCCTGATAATCCAGTATGATAAATACAATTTTTTCCAAATCATCAATTCCCTTGATTCCCAATATCCCAATATCGGAGCAAGCCTGCAAAAAACGCTCTCTTACTACATGAGGATTCACTGTGCGAACCTCCTGTATTCCCTGTAAAGCCCCCTGAATGGTATCCATAGATTTTTGTAAATGTACAAGCTTTGCTACATTGGATATGACACTGGTTACTTCAATTGGATTTAGCGGCTTATTGATGTAGAACATAATTCCCCTCTCATAAGCTTTCTCCATCATTACTGTATCATCCACCTGAGAAATCATAATAACTTTGCCTTTAAAGCCGCCTCTCATGATTTCTTCCAGCACATGAATTCCATCTTTCCCCGGAAGAAGCAAATCTAAAAGCACAATATCCGGCTGCAGAAACAAAATATCTTCTGATGCATGCATCCCAGAATCCTGTGTTCCTGCTAAAAATCCCAGATTTTCTTTTTTAATAAACATTTCCAGCATTTTCTGAATATTTTTGTCATCATCCACTATAAATATAGATGATTTCATACCACTCACCTCAACTTTTCCATTGGAAGAGCTATACAAAACTCTGTTCCCAAAGAAGGTTTACTTTTTACTTCCACCATCCCGCCAAGATGTTCTACTGCATTACCCACGTGACATAAACCAATGCCAGCAGACATCTGCCCCGTATCCCGATCATATTTTGTAGAAAATCCTGCTCCCCAAATATATGCTAACATATCTTCATCCATGCCGCATCCATCATCTGCTACTCTAATTTCTAAGGTTTCTCCCTTCACTACCAAAGAGAGAGTAATCTTTCCTTTCTCTTCACAGGCATCCATGCTATTCACCAGCAGATTATTGATAATTGTAAATAAATCATAGTAACGCTGTATCTGCATGTCTGCCTGACAGGATACATCAAAAGACAAGTCCTGGTTTCGCTGAGTCATCTGCCGTCTGGTATTATCCTGGATAATCTGCAGGATATTGGAAAGACTCATACTTTTCTCCTCATTGGCATGGACAAGAGCTGCA
The DNA here is from genome assembly GCA_947039785.1 of uncultured Lachnospiraceae bacterium. GTDB lineage: Bacteria > Bacillota > Clostridia > Lachnospirales > Lachnospiraceae > JALFVM01. Next base: position 4,032 of record CAMQZX010000158.1, read on the forward strand.
ATGCCCTGAGAAATACGCTGATAATCTTTTCGTATTTCATGGGCTTCCCTGGCAATGTCTAATGCCTGCTGCCCATCCTGCCCCTTAGCTTCCAAATCCTCATACAGCTGATGACTTTTTCTGGTCAGATAATTTAAATCTTCCATAGATTTTTTTAAATAAAAAGCTTCTGCATAAATATCAGTCACAATACTGTTGAGTTTTGCATAATGATCCTGGTGTTCTTTTTGTCTGATATAGAGAAGTTCCCATTCATACATCCAATAAGTTCCCCATACAAGCAATCCTCGAATAACTGCTACTAAAGCAGAATCAATAACAGCCTCCCCTTCTATATGACCCATCAAAGCCAACTGCAAGGAATTTGCCAAAAAGTCAAAAAAAATCATTCCAGCCATCAGCCGGGATTTCCCATACTCTTTCAAAAAAGAAAAACTACTGCTTAGAAGAATACTGTAGATTCCATAATAAATCAAAGCCGGTACAAACCGATCCGAAAAAGGCTGCCCCAAATCCCACATGCCAATGCATCCACGTAACAGACTTGCAGTAACTGTCATTACCAGAGTTAAAGGAAAGACAGGAAGCTGAGGCTGAAACAGCAGCAGCGCCGAAAGAACCGGTGTTCCCAGAGAGACCACATATCGAGAATAAGCAAATGGAGAAATATATATCTGGCAAAGTAATCCCAGCAAAACCCCATAACTCCATGCCCGATGATCTTTGTTCCTTAATATCTCCAACCGTACATTCCTCCCCCATTATCAGAATCATATAACATTCTGTAATCCCTTCTTGAATTTCAGTTTTGTTATACATTACAATCGAACATCTCTGATTTGTTTATCAGTATATCATAACTGTGAATCCATGCAAGTCTCATCTTATTTTATTCGTGTTTTTTCCATAAATTTAGTATTTTTTTGTAGTTTTTTGTAGGTTATACCTAAAATATGAAGAAAGAGAATCTTGAAATAACAAATTTGAAAGGAGACTTCAACATGAAAAGAAAAAAACTGTCACTTCCCATTTTAATTCTCATTGGTATGATTCTCGGTATCCTGGGCGGTATCCCGTTCCAGAAAAATCCTGAATTCGCCGTAAACTACATCAAGCCATTTGGTACACTATTTCTAAATCTCATTAAAATGATTGTCGTTCCTGTGGTATTGTGCTCCATCATCAGCGGAGTTATTTCCATGAAAGACATTCGCAAAGTAGGTTCTGTCGGTCTGAAAAGTGTAAGCTTCTATTTGACCACTACCGCTGTGGCTGTTACCCTTGGTATGATTTTCGCCAATGTCAGCAAAGTTGGAGTCGGTATGCAATACGCCAGTGATTCCTTAACCTTTGAAGCCGTTGAATCCCCCAGTTTTATGGAAACGCTTCTGAATATTTTTCCATCCAATGCCGTTGAACCCCTTGTCTCAGCTACCATGCTTCAGGTTATCGTATTAGCCTTATTTTTCGGTTTCGGTATTATTCTTGCAGGTGAAAAGGGAGAACCTCTTGGAACTCTTATTGACAGTGCAACAGAAGTATGTCTGCAAATTATGGGTATGATTATTAAGCTTTCTCCCATTGGAGTATTTGCACTGCTTCTTCCCGTAGTGGCAGAAAATGGTCCATCTGTACTCCTGCCGTTATTTAAACTGATTCTCGTAATTTACAGCGCTTATATTTTTCATATGCTCACAGTATTTTCCTTTACTTCCAAGGTTATGGGAAAAATATCACCGATGCGCTTTTTCAAGGAAATGATGCCGGCTATGACCATGGCATTTTCTTCTTCGAGCTCTGTGGGCACCTTGCCTCTTAACATTGAGTGCAGTCAGAAATTAGGGGCAAAGAAAGAAATCTGCAGCTTCGTACTTCCTCTGGGAGCTACCATCAATATGAACGGAACTTCCATTTACCAGGGTGTATGTGCTATTTTTATCGCTAATGTGTTTGGTATTGAGCTTTCCCTCACTCAGCAGATCATGGTTGTGCTGACAGCTACTTTAGCCTCTGTGGGAACGGCTGGTGTACCTGGCTCCGGTGTCATTATGCTTTCCATGGTACTGCAAAGTGCAGGACTTCCACTGGAAGGTATCGCTTTAATCGCCGGCATTGACCGAATTCTGGACATGGGACGTACTGTGGTTAACATTACCGGAGATGCAAACTGCGCCGTATGTATATCTTCTGCCGAAGACCGTAAAGCAGCCAAAAAAGCAGCCAGGCAAAAAGCTCCGGCTTAATATCAAAAAGAGACTGTCTCACAAGGGCAGTCTCTTTAAAGTAATCAGGATATAAGTATATCAGTAAACATTACACTAAATCAGCTCAGAAAATAAATCCTTTACTGATGGATAAATCTTTGCAAACTTCTTATATTTTTCATCGTATTTTGCAGCCAGCTCTGGATCCGGTTCTACCGTATCCACAACCTTTACGATTTTAGCCGCTGCATCTTCCACGGAAGCAAACTCTCCATTTGCAACTGCTGCCAGCATCGCGCCTCCCAAAGCAGGACCTTCCTCGGACTCAATGACATCCACCTTGATATTCAGAATGTTGGCAATCATCTTTTTCCACAGGGAGCTCTTTGCTCCGCCTCCGCAGATTTTTGTACGTTCAATCTGTACACCTAAAGATTTTGCAACCTCGAAGGAATCACGGATGGCAAAGGCAACACCTTCCAAAACAGCCTGAGTCAGGTCAGCTCTTGTAGTGTCCATGGTCATACCTATGAAGGTTCCGCGGGCATTTGGATTGTTATGAGGAGACCTCTCTCCCATCAGGTAAGGAAGGAAGAATACGTTATTCTCACCTAATTTTTCAATCTTTGCCTGCTCCTGGCCATATTCTTTGGTTCCGATGATTTCATCCATCCACCATTTGTTACAGGAAGCGGCACTCAGCATACATCCCATCAGATGATAATGACCATCTGCATGAGCAAAAGCGTGAAGAGCGTTGTTTTTGTCCACTCCAAAGTCCTTACTGGAGATGAAAATGGTTCCGCTTGTTCCAAGAGAAATGTTACACATTCCATCGCCTACAGTTCCTGTTCCAACTGCTGCTGCCGCATTGTCACCTGCCCCTGCCACAATCTTGCATGTTTCAGGAATTCCAAGCTCTACAGCTATCTCAGGCTTTAAAGTTCCCACCGTCTCATAGCTCTCAAACAGCTTAGGAAGCTGCTCTTCTCTGATTCCGCAGATTTCAATCATCTCTTTGGACCAGCATTTATTCTCCACATCCATCAAAAGCATACCGGACGCATCGGATACATCAGAGCAATGGGTTCCGGACAGCCTGTAAGCAATGTAATCCTTGGGCAGCATGATTTTTTCGATTCGCGCAAAGTTCTCCGGCTCGTTTTCCTTTACCCAGAGAATCTTCGGCGCAGTAAATCCTGCAAAGGCGATGTTGGCTGTGTACTGTGACAGCTTCTCCTTGCCGACTACATTATTCAGATAATCCGTCTCCCTGCCGGTTCTTCCGTCGTTCCACAGAATTGCAGGACGAATCACCTGATCATCTTTATCCAAAATTACAAGCCCATGCATCTGTCCGCCAAAGCTGATACCCGCCACCTGGCTCTTATCACACTCTGCAGTCAGCTCTTTGATTCCCTCTAAGGTCTGCTTCCACCAGTCTTCCGGTTTCTGCTCCGACCATCCGGCATGAGGAAAGGACAATGGATATTCTCTGGAGACGATTTTCTGAATCACACCCTCTCCATCCATCAGCAGCAATTTTACTGCTGATGTACCTAAGTCTACACCTATGTATAACATAATAACCTCCGTTCAGATATCGGCTTTTCTACATATCTCTCTTTCAATATTAAGCAAAATCTTCAGATTATGCAAATGGATTCTCTGTAGGATAGCGTACGCCCGCTGGCTGGTTGTAGCCAATCTCCTCAACGGGAACACCAATATATTTAAATACCTCAAACAGAGCTTTTCCAAAGTTACCGAAAGCAACCGCTCCGTGATGCGGATAATTTCCTTCGATCAGTACGTGACGGTAGAATCTTCCCATCTCATTAATTGCAAAGATACCGATACCTCCGAAGGAACGTGTAGCTACTGGAAGAACCTCTCCCTGAGCGATGTAAGCTCTCAGCTTGCTGTCAGCAGTACTCTGCAGACGATAGAAGGTGATATCTCCAGGAACGATGTCTCCTTCCAGAGTTCCCTGTGTTACTTCCTCCGGCAGGCTTCTTGCCATGATCATCTGGTACTTCATGGAGCAGAAGGAAAGCTTCTTGGAAGCTGTATTTCCGCAGTGGAATCCCATAAATGTATCTTTTTGTGTATAGTTGTATTTACCCTTGATATCGCTCTCATACATATCAGCAGGTACGGTATTGTTGATATCCAACAGAGTAACCACATCGTTGCTGACACATGTTCCGATAAACTCGCTCAGAGCACCATAGATATCTACTTCACAGGATACCGGAATTCCTCTGGAGGTCAGACGGCTGTTTACGTAGCATGGTACAAATCCAAACTGAGTCTGGAATGCAGGCCAGCATTTTCCAGCGATGGTCACATATTTTCTGTAGCCTTTGTGCTCCTCGATCCAGTCAAGCAGTGTAATCTCATACTGAGCCAGCTTCGGCAGGATTTCAGGCTTCATGTTGCCTTCACCCAGCTCTGCTTCCATATCTTTTACCACATCTGGAATACGTGGGTCATTTGCATGTTTGTTGTATGCTTCGAACAGGTCCAGCTCGGAGTTTTCTTCAATCTCAACCCCCAGGTTGTACAGCTGTTTGATCGGTGCATTACAAGCCAGGAAGTTCAATGGACGAGGACCAAAGCTGATGATCTTTAAGTCTTTCAGACCAACGATGGCACGGGCAATCGGTACGAATTCGTTGATCATATCTGCGCACTCTTCAGCAGTTCCAACAGGATACTCTGGAATATACGCTTTTACGTTGCGGAGTTTCAGGTTGTAGCTGGCATTTAACATACCGCAGTAAGCATCTCCGCGCCCCTGAACCAGGTCATCACCTGTCTCCTCAGCTGCTGCCACAAACATGGAAGGTCCGTCAAAATGCTTTGCCAGCAAAGTCTCGGAAATTTCAGGTCCGAAGTTTCCAAGATATACAACTAAGGCATTACAGCCTTCCTTCTTGATGTCTTCCAAAGCCTGTACCATATGAATCTCGCTCTCAACAATACAGATTGGACATTCATAGATGTCAGCTGCATCATATTTTGCTTTGTAAGCCTCTACCAAAGCTTTTCTTCTGTTTACGGAAAGAGATTCTGGAAAACAGTCTCTGCTTACTGCTACAATACCAATTTTAACCTGTGGAATGTTGTTCATGATTTTTTCCTCCTGATTTTTGATTGTTAATATATGT
>CAMQZX010000159.1 GCA_947039785.1 uncultured Lachnospiraceae bacterium
ATTATATTGTAAGTGAAATTATATTGGATTTACAGCTCTACGGAATGTTACTTTCATGGGAGACATTGACATACTCCAGAGCCTGTTCTAGCTCAATAGGAAATGCTTGAATAAGTCTCTTGATAGCTTCTTCTTTGGGCAGATGGAATTCTTTTTCTTTACCTATACATTGGCCCAGGTGATGATCGTCAATACAGTTGCAATTAGAAATTCCGCAAGAATTACAGAGGGATTCCAAATTTCAAAGTAAAAATGCCCGATGAAGTACACTGCAAGAAGTGTCAGATATATCCCCGCCGAATACATAAGACAGCGGATGATTCTGTTTTGCTTTATTTCCCGGTCTAACAATTGCTGTTGCTGCCTTTCTAATAGTTCTGTTTTTATTGACAATTCATCTATTTCTGACGGTTTTAAAAGATAGTCGGTTGTGACACCAAATATCTGACTTATTGAAATTATTTTTTCCAATTCGGGTGCAGCCTGTCCCGATTCCCACTTAGAAATAGATTGTCTTGAAACATTTAATTCCTCCGCTAATTGTTCCTGTGTCAAGTTATTGCTTTTTCTCAAAGTAAAAAGTTTTTCTGAAAAATTCATTTTTTGTATCCTCCTTGATTTTGATAAATAAACAGTATCAAATACAGCAGTTGAATTCCATACAAAAGCCTGTGCTTTTACGCAACCATTGGTTGATTTATGTTATCAAATTAAATGATGTAAGGATTGAAAGGTATTTTGACCTTATAATTTATCAGGAGTATAGATATTGGAATGTATAAGTTTTTAACAGAAACTGCTTTGATTTCTCTTTTGACAGAGAGAAGAGTGATAGTATAGGCTCTGTTTTACGAAACCTGATTTTCATAATTTTTGTAATTGCAAGGTAATTATTGGGCATGCAAGCTATGAAACAGAGTGGATAAGCTAAAAACGGTGGTATCAATGGAGTGAATAGTGAAGCGTCAGAGCAAACTATTGTATTAGGAAGATATCATCGTTTTTTGATTATCTGGTATTGTTACGAATCGGGGGAGTATCTTTGGAAAAATACTAATTATAGAAATTTTAATAAAAAAATTGTGAATATGTTACAAAAATAAAAATGGAAATTGACAGGTAATAGGGAATATGGTATAACTGATATATCAGATACCAAATATCAAGAAAAAAAGGAGAGTGGTTGATTGAATAAGCCGGAGATTATTGAGGTGGCTCCTTTGCGGGAACAGATTGCAGATATTGTGAGGCGAATGATTATCAATGGTGAATTGGAAAGCGAGCAGAAAATCAGTGAACGTCAGATTGGAAAGATGCTGAATGTGAGTACAACTCCAGTGAAAGAAGCATTTCGCACACTGCAGGCAGAAGGATTGATTTACAGTCTTCCGAGAAAGGGATCTTTCGTATCTTCCCATTCAAAGGAAAACCTGATGCAATATTCCTTGATCAGAAGTGCGTTGGATGGAATTGCTGCATATCTGGCTGCTCAGTTTGCGGAGCCAGAAGATATTGAATATATGCAGGGGGAATTGCAGAAGTCTCGTGAGCTGATCATATCTCACGGTGACAGCAGTGAGATCAGTAAGCACAATTATAATTATCATGTGAGAATCAGAACAGCCACCAAGAATAATTTTTTAGTCCATTTGACGACAATGGTAGCATCCATGGATAATTCCATTCGTCAAGTTGTAAATAAGACAGACTTTGATGAATTAATGATGCGTCAGCAGGAGCATGAGAAAATTCTTCAAACCATCATTGATAGGAAATCATATGAAGCGGAACAGCTTATGATTGTTCATATCCGTAAAGCTACAGAGAAGGCTTTGTATGCGGCAGAATAGTAAATTTTACACAAATAAAGAAACTTGTGGCATAAACCGGATAGCGACAAGAATTATGAATATCGTTTTACTAACGAAAAGTAAAATCTTCCAAGTGTGAGAAGATTTTATTTTAGAAGATAACTGGTATACCAGATATCAGAGAAAGGAGAAAAAAGTGAGAAAATATAAGGAGATTATCAGCGGTGGGGTTATGTTACTTTTTGCAGCTGTCTACTTTGGGATCGGTATGACCATACCGGAATTTAACGATGGTTTTATCAGTTCTGATTTTATGCCGAAGTTGTACGGAATCATTTTAATGTTATTGAGCGGCATACAAATCATTATGGGAGTCAGAGCATTAAAAACTAATCAGGCAGAGGATGGTAAAACAGAAACTCAGGAAAATACCTCTTTTATTGTACCGGAAGTTGTGGTTGCATTTATTTTTCTGATTTTATATGTTGCATTGCTGAATGTATTGGGATTTTTGCTCTCCACTATTTTATTCCTCCTCGGAATGGTGACATTGTTTACCCAAAAGGGAGAACGAAATGTGGTGAAAATAGTCTTAATCAGCGTGATTTTCAGTGTGGTAGTTTACCTGATTTTTGCAAAAGGCTTTGGCTTGACCTTGCCTGAAGGACTTATTGGATAGTAGGAGGAAGAAAAATGACAAGTATGATATTAGAGGGTTTTAGTTCTATACTGCTGAATCCTACCTGTCTGTTGTGGATGACATTAGGAACAGTTGTTGGAATTATTTTTGGATCAATTCCCGGTCTGACGGCAACGATGGCCATGGCAATGTTTATACCAGTAACTTACGCCTTAAGCGCAGAAGAGGGGATTGCACTGTTGCTGGCACTGTACATAGGCGGAACTTCAGGTGGTTTGATTTCTGCCATTCTACTGAATATCCCGGGTACACCGGCATCCATAGCCACCTGTATGGATGGTCGTCCCATGGCAGAGAAAGGACAGGCAGGTAAAGCGTTAGGCGTGGGAATTGTATTTTCGTTTATAGGAACGATTGTTGGTCTGGCTGCACTGGTGTTAATTTCCCCCACACTTTCATCCATTGCGATTAAGTTCGGACCTCACGAATATTTTGCAATCACTGTATTTTCACTGACGCTGATTATCACATTGTCCAGTGAAAATCTGGTAAAAGGACTGATCACCGGACTTCTGGGTTTGATGTTTGCCACAGTGGGACTGGCACCTATTGATTCCACAGCACGTTACACATTTGGGAACGTATCATTAAACAGTGGCTTTAACATTTTGATTGTCCTTGTAGGTATCTATGCCGTATCGGAAATTATTGGAACGGCAGAAAGCGTTCACAGCGGCAATCGGAAGGATTTATCTGTGGTGACAGATTTTAAGGTAAAAGGCTTTGGATTCACTATGAAGGAGTTTGTCTCTCAGATTTGGGGTGCCATTCGGGCTTCTGCCATTGGTATTGCCCTTGGTATTTTGCCCGGTATTGGAAACGGTACATCGAATATGCTGGCATACACAGTGGCAAAGAACCAGTCTAAGCATCCGGAAAAGTTCGGAACAGGATGTATTGATGGTATCGTGGCATCAGAGACAGCCAACAATGCTACCATTCCCGGAACCATCATACCTTTGCTGACATTGGGAATTCCCGGAGATTCCACAGCAGCCCTGCTTCTGGGTGCCCTGGTTATGAAGGGAATCACACCTGGCCCGTTGATTTTCCAGCAAAATGGTAAAGTGGTATACGCAATTTATGCGGCAATCGGCGTATCTGCTCTTTTGATGCTTTTGGTTGAATTTTTTGGATTGAAATGGTTTGTAAAGATTTTGAAAGTGCCCACCCACATATTGATGCCGTTGGTATTCGCTCTGTGTATTGTAGGTGCTTTTGGAACAAATAACCGTGTGTTTGACTGCGGTGCGTTGATTTTCTTTGGATTTATCGGTTATTTGTTAAAGAAGGGGGACTACCCGCTGTCACCATTGATTTTAGGATTTGTATTGGGAGAGATTATGGAGCTGAATTTCCGCAGAGCCATTTCCTATTCAAATGGAAATTACCTGGAGTTCTTTACCCATCCCATTTCCTGTGTATTTCTGATTTTGGCATTCTTCTCTATTGTTATGAATTTGAGAAGTATCTATAAGAAAAAAAAGCAGGCGGCTTAGCATACTGCATATAGGAGGAAAGGAAAATGAAGAAAAAATTATTGGCAGGCTTATTGACGATCGCAATGACAGCAGCAGCCCTGACTGGCTGTGGAAATGGCGGAAGTTCAGACTCAGCACAAGAAGGTTCAGATGGATGGCCCCAGAAAGCAGTGACTTTCGTATGCCCCTGGTCAGCAGGCGGTGATACGGACTTTAATATTCGAACCCTGGCAAAATATCTGGAGAAAGAGCTGGATGCTACCATTACCATTGTAAATACCACAGGCGGAGGTGGTTCCGTGGCATCCAATGATGTGAAGAACGGAAAAAACGACGGTTATACATTCCTGGCATTTGATTCTGCAATTGCTCTGAATAAGGCATCTGGTGTCACAGATTTTGGATACGAAGCCTTTGATCCGGTTGCCATGTATGCAAAAAGCACAGGTGAGCTGATTGTGGTAAGAGCAGATTATCCGGTGGATACTGTACAGGAGCTGGTTGATTATTCCAAGGAGCATCCAGGTGAAGTGAAATTTGCGGCAAATACAGGCGGTACATCCTATTACGCAGCCACAAAGCTGAAGGAAGCCGGTGCAGATTTTAATATTGTCAATTCCGGGAGCTCTTCTGAGCGTGTTGCTGCTTTGCTTGGCAATCATATCGATGTGTCCATCAATTCCATGGGTGTGGTGGAGCAGTATTTACAGACTGGCGAATTGAAGATTCTTGGAAATATGGCGACAGAGGTTCCAGAGGCTTACAGTGACTACCCGTTAGTAAAGGATGAGGGCATTGATCTGGCCTATGACCTGGTCTATAATCTGTTGGCTCCTAAGGGTACTGATTCTGCAATCGTTGAGAAATTGAGCGCAGCCATTGAAAAAGTGGTAAACGAAAATGCAGATTATGCGGAAGAAATTAAGACAGCTTACGGACAGACTCCCTTTGTGGTAAGCGGTGATGATATGATGCAGGCATTCCAGGCGGAAGATGATATGTATATGGAATATGCAGACGAATTCCAGTCAGCAAATTAAACGTGAAAGGAGACCAGCTATGAAAAAAGAAGTAATAAAAGGTGCAGACCGATTGGAAAATATGTATTTTTCTCCAGTACGTCAGGTATTGGAAAAGGCTGCGGAAATTTCCCAGCAGGGACATGCGGTAATTCCGTTTAGTGCAGGAGAACCGGATTTTGACACACCGTCACAGATTAAAGAAGACACCATTGCCGCCATTGAGGGTAATTTGACCCATTACGCGCCTAACAGAGGAGTTCTGGCGCTGAGAGCGGAAATCAGCAAAAGTCTGGAGAGTCATTGTGGTGTATACTATGACCCTAAAGATGAGATTATTCTGACCGCGGGAGGAGCAGAGGCAGTTAACAATGCATTTCTTGCTTTTATCAATCCTGGGGATGAGGTAATCATATTTACACCCGCTTTTATGAATTATGAAAATATGATTGCCATGGCTGGCGGTGTGATGGTTGCCATTCCTCTGGAAAAAAAGGATGAGTTTCAGATTAATATTGAGAAAGTAAAGGCCAATATTACCCCCAAAACAAAAATGATCGTGGTAAATAACCCCTGCAATCCCACCGGAGTGGTCTATAAGAAGGAGATTTTGCAGCAGTTAAGTGAAGTGGCAATTGAACATAATCTGTTAGTCTTTTCTGATGAAATTTACAATGAAATTTGTTATGACGGGGAAGAGTGCTGCTCTATTGCATCCTTTAAGGGAATGAAGGAACGCACCATTACCATGAATGGATTTTCCAAATCCTATGCCATGACTGGATGGAGACTGGGAATTCTGGCTTCTCATGTGGATATTATTACGAAGTTGCTGAAAATTCATCAGTATACCACCACCTGTACTCCGACCTTTATCCAGCATGGCCTGGTGACTGCCATGAACAGCAGCAGAACTGTGCAGGAGAAAAAGGAGATGCTTCAGGCGTTTACAAGACGCAGAACATTGCTTCTGGAGGGGCTGGATGAGATAGGAAGCCTTTCTTATATTAAACCCATGGGAGCTTTCTATGTTTTTGTGGATGTGAGTAAGACCGGTATGACGGGAGAAGAATATGCCAGCCGTCTGCTGGAAGAGAAATATGTTGCCACAGTACCTGGAATCAAGTTGGGAAAAGAGTGCGGTGACTTTATTCGGATTTCCTTTGCCACCAGTGATGAAAACATCAAAGAAGGATTAAAAAGGATGAAAGAATTTGAAGCAGAGTATATGAAAAATCAGTAAAGCTTATGCTTTGCAGTGAGTACCTTAACATGTATGGAATGGAAAGAATAGATTAACAGAAAGTAGGTAGAAAAATGAATACAGATTTTATTAAAGGAATTGTAGTTCCGATTTTAACACCAATCGATGAAAACGAACTGGTGGATGAGAAGAAGCTGCGAGATCAGGTTGACTATGTGATTGAAGGCGGTGTGGAAGGAATTCTTGCCTTTGGAAGCAACGGTGAATTTTACATGGTGGATGATGATGAGATGGAGCGTGCGCTGGAAATCATCATCTCCCAGAGCAATGGCCGTGTGCCGGTCTACTTCGGAATCGGAGCAATTAAAACGAGAAAATGCATTCGTCTGGCTAAAATGGCAGAGGAAAAGGGAGCGGATGGTATTTCCGTACTTCAGCCCATGTTTTTAAAACCCACGGAAGATGAATTGTATACACACTTTGAAAGTATTGCAAAATCCGTTCCCGAACTTCCTATGCTTCTGTATAACAACCCGGGAAGAACCGGATACACCATGTCCGGAGCACTGGTGGAGAAGCTTGCCAGAAATGTGGAAAATATTGTGGGTATGAAGGATTCCAGCGGAGACATGACACAAACAAGTGAGTTTATCCGCAGAACCAGTGATCTTGATTTTAAGGTATTTGGAGGAAAGGACACTCTGCTGTTTGCTTCCCTATGTCATGGCGCTGTAGGCGGCGTTTGTACAACTGCAAACTTTATGCCGGAGCTGATCACATCTATTTATGATAACTATGTGGCTGGTGATGTGGAAGGCGCATTAAAGCAGCAATACGTATTGAATCCTATACGTCTGTCCATGGACAAAGCAAGCTTTCCGGTTGCTACAAAGGACATGGCAAATATGAGAGGAAGAGAAGTGGGAGTTCCCTATCTTCCCAACAAGGCAACCCCTGAAGGAGCCGCATTTGACGGAATGTATAACAATATGAAACAAGCAGGTTTGGTATAAGAATAGAAACGGAGGAATCAAAAGTGAAAATTGGATTTATTGGTCTGGGAATTATGGGAAAGCCCATGAGTAAGAACCTGATTAAGGCAGGACATGAACTGGTTGTGTATAACAGGAGTCAAGATGGAATGGATGCGTTAGTAGCATGTGGAGCAACTGCTGTATCCAATCCGGCGGAAGTGGCACAGCAGTGTAAGTTGATTATTACTATGCTGCCAAACTCTCCTCATGTAAAAGAGGTGGTTATGGGAGAGCACGGAATTTTAGAAGGTGCATCAGAAGGCACTATTCTGATTGATATGAGCTCCATTGCACCTTTGGCATCCCAGGAGATTTGCAAAGCATGTGCCGAGAAGGGTGTGAAAATGTTGGACGCTCCTGTATCCGGCGGAGAGCCAAAAGCCATTGATGCTACTTTGTCTATCATGGTTGGAGGCAATAAGGCAGTCTTTGATGAAGTGTATGACATTCTGATGGTAATGGGCAGCAGTGCCGTACATTGCGGAGACATTGGAGCAGGAAACACCACGAAGCTTGCCAACCAGGTAATCGTTGCTTTGAATATTGCGGCAGTATCTGAGGCGTTTATGCTCAGCACAAAGGCAGGTGTTGATCCCGAGAAAGTCTTTGATGCAATCAAAGGTGGTCTGGCAGGCTCTACCGTTATGAATGCCAAAATTCCCATGATCACAGAAGGCAACTTCAATCCGGGATTTAAGATTGACTTGCATATCAAGGATTTAAATAATGCTCTGGAGACTGGACATGGTGTGGGCTCTCCCCTTCCTCTTACCTCTTATGTAATGGAAATGATGCAGACTCTTCATGCAGATGGATATGGACAGAATGATCACAGTGCATTGGTAAAATATTATGAGAAATTGACTGGAACAGAAGTAAGAAAATAAATAAGCAAAAGAAAAACGACAGGAGGTTAATGTCCTTTTGTATTAATGTCTTTAAAAATATTCGCCGGATTTCAGGAATTCTGATCCGGCGAATATGATTTTCGAACAGAGGATGGAGTACATCCATACAATTCTCGAAAAGATTTGTTAAAAAGCTTCTGGTTGGTAAAACCGTTTTGCTCTGCCAGTTCTGAGATGGGAGTATCTGTGTTAATCAAATCCTGGTAGATGTGGGTCAGGCGAATTTCGTTTAGATAATTCAGGAAAGAGATTCCCATGTTTTTTTTGAAAAAACGGCAGAAATATTCCCGGCTCAGACCAAGATGGTCGGAGATGTCCTGAAGGGATATGGGGTCCCGGAAACGCTCCCCCACATAGGAGATGACCTGCCGGATGCGTTCCGTGGTCAAAACATCGGCGGACGCCAGGGAGGGGGCTTTCCTGGTGGAAAAATAGCGAAGCAAGTGAGCCAGTACCTGAAGTATGATACCTTGTGCCTCCATCTCGAAAATGGGGGCGTTTTCAATGTAAAGTCTGGTGAGAGATTCCAGCAGTTGACAAATCGCCAGATATTGGGGAAAATCCTCGTCGCTGATTTCCTGGGGATAACAGCGGATTTGGTAGAGCTCAATTTCAGAAAGATATTGCTGCATCTGTTTCTTGGAAATATGGATGCACAGGAACATGGATGCAGTATTGTGTGTGTAGGAGCTGTGGACCTGACAGGACTCTACCACCATAAATTGCTTTTTTGGCAGAGGGTATTTCTGGTTGTTCACAGTGATGTCGGTGTCTCCATTTAACGCATAGAGAATCTCCAGTTCCTCGTGCCAGTGCAGAGGGTGATATCCCCCCGGTGCGGTCTGATAGGAAAGATTGATTCCGGAACTGCTGATTTCTTTGAAAGTTTCGTAATACGCTTTGTCCATGAAAAACTCCTTTGCAATCATGTGAATATTGTTATTGGTAGAAGGGGGAGCTTACTTTAAAATGGTATAGGCAAATGGCCTGTCTCTTATACACATCTGACGCTGCCGACGAAGCTAGAAGTGTAG
>CAMQZX010000160.1 GCA_947039785.1 uncultured Lachnospiraceae bacterium
GCCATCCCATATGCAGCGTAGTCTCGTGGGCTCGGAGATGTGTATAAGAGACAGAATATATAGTCAACGATTAGCACTCGACGAAAATGAGTGCTAGCAATGAGATGGATGATTCAAGGAGGTAATAGATCATGAAATTAGTACCATTAGGCGACAGAGTTGTATTAAAACAGTTAGAAGCAGAGGAGACAACAAAATCCGGTATCGTTTTACCAGGTCAGGCGCAGGAGAAACCACAGCAGGCAGAAGTAATCGCTGTTGGTCCTGGCGGAATTGTTGACGGCAAAGAAGTAAAAATAGAAGTAGAAGTTAAGGATCAGGTTATCTACTCTAAATATGCCGGAACAGAAGTTAAATTAGACGGTGAAGAATATATCATCGTTAGACAGAGCGACATTCTGGCGGTTGTAAAATAATTCTTTCATCAGGTAAATAAGCTTCCATCTATACAGATGGTGAGTCAATCATAAAGACAGTTAAAATGATCATAATTTGGAGGTAATCAAGAAATGGCAAAAGAAATTAAATTTGGTGCAGAAGCCAGAGCAGCTCTGGAGAGTGGCGTAAATCAACTGGCAAATACAGTAAGAGTAACTTTAGGACCAAAAGGAAGAAACGTAGTTTTAGATAAATCTTTTGGTGCTCCTCTCATCACAAACGACGGTGTGACAATCGCCAAAGAAATCGAGCTGGAAGATGGATTTGAGAACATGGGTGCTCAGCTGATTAAAGAAGTTGCATCCAAGACAAATGATGTTGCTGGTGATGGCACTACTACAGCTACAGTACTGGCACAGGCTATGGTAAACGAGGGAATGAAGAACCTGGCAGCAGGTGCAAACCCAATCGTTTTAAGAAAAGGAATGAAGAAAGCTACTGACAAAGCAGTAGAAGCAATCACAGCAATGAGCAAATCCATCAACGGAAAAGAGCAGATTGCAAACGTTGCAGCTATCTCCGCAAGCAGCGAGGAAGTTGGTCAGTTGGTAGCTGACGCTATGGAAAAGGTTTCCAACGACGGCGTTATCACAGTAGAAGAGTCCAAGACAATGCATACAGAGCTGGATTTGGTAGAAGGTATGCAGTTTGACAGAGGTTATATCTCTGCTTATATGTCCACAGATATGGATAAGATGGAAGCTGTTCTGGAAGATCCATATATCCTGATTACAGATAAGAAAATCAGCAATATCCAGGAAATCCTTCCTCTGTTAGAGAAAGTGGTTCAGTCCGGAGCTAAATTACTGATTATTGCTGAGGATGTTGAGGGTGAAGCTCTTACCACATTGATCGTAAACAAATTAAGAGGTACATTCCAGGTTGTAGCTGTTAAGGCTCCAGGATATGGTGACAGAAGAAAAGCTATGCTGGAAGATATCGCTATTCTGACAGGCGGTCAGGTAATCTCTGACGAGCTGGGTCTGGATCTGAAAGAAGCTGACCTGTCTCAGTTAGGACGTGCAAAATCTGTAAAAGTTCAGAAAGAAAATACTGTTATCGTAGATGGTATGGGTGATAAAGAAGCCATCAATTCACGTGTTGCTCAGATCCGTGAGCAAATTGAGAGAACAACATCTGAATTCGATAAAGAGAAATTACAGGAAAGACTTGCAAAACTGGCAGGTGGTGTAGCTGTTATCCGTGTAGGTGCTGCTACAGAGACAGAGATGAAAGAAGCAAAACTGCGTCTGGAAGATGCTCTGGCAGCTACAAGAGCAGCTGTAGAGGAAGGTATCATCGCAGGTGGTGGTTCCGCTTACATCCATGCATCCAAAGAAGTTGCCAAATTGGCTGAGACTCTGGATGGAGATGAGAAGACAGGTGCAAGAATTATCCTGAAAGCTTTGGAAGCTCCTCTGTTCCATATTGCAGCAAATGCTGGTCTGGAAGGTTCTGTAATCATCAACAAGGTAAGAGAGTCTGAAGTTGGTATCGGATTTGATGCTTACAAAGAAGAGTATGTAGACATGGTAGAGAAAGGTATTCTTGATCCGGCCAAAGTTACAAGAAGTGCTCTGCAGAACGCAACAAGCGTAGCTTCCACATTACTGACAACAGAGTCTGTCGTATCTACAATTAAAGAAGATGCTCCTGCTATGCCGGCAGGCGGCGGAATGGGAATGATGTAATTTCGCATTTCAATAAAATATCAGGGCTATCGTGGACGATAGCCCTTTTTTGTGCTATGATAATAAGGAATGAATCATTACATAAGAAATGGAGGATATTATGAGCGATTTATATTCAGAAATTCTGGTAAGCCGACTGCCTCAGCCCATCGATGTGTTGAAAAGAACCGGACTGATTGCAGGCGTAATTGTGAGTCTGGCAGGCAGCGTGATGATAACGCCCGTACTGTTTCTGGCAGCCATTGCGTTTGGTGTGGGAATCTGGTATTTCTTTCCCAGATTTAATGTGGAGTATGAGTACCTGATTGTGAATAAGGATATGGATATTGACATTATCTATTCCAGAAAAAAACGTAAGAAAGGTGCAGAGTTTAATTTGAACGATATGGATATTCTGGCACCCTTGAAATCTCATCGGATGGATTATTATAATGGGAACACACAGATGAAGATTTGTGATTTTACATCCGGAAGAAATGACATCACTCCTTATGCCATGGTAATCAAAGGTGAGAAGGTACTTCTGGAGCTGGATCAGGAGACTGTGGAAAATATGCGAAGAACTTATCCCAATAAAGTTTTTTTGGATTGACATAAATTACGATTTTTGTTAGACTAATATACCAACACCAGCTGCTTTATTTCAAAGGAAGCCTGGGAATGGTAATGGAGATTATGATTATAAATAAGGATAAGACAAGGGAGGAACAATCATGGGCAAGATTATTGGTGAAGGGATTACATTTGATGATGTACTGTTAGTACCTGCATATTCACAGGTAATTCCGAATCAAGTAAATCTGGAAACACATCTGACCAAAAAAGTAAAGCTGAATATTCCTATGATGAGTGCGGGAATGGATACGGTTACAGAACACAGAATGGCCATTGCAATGGCAAGACAAGGCGGTATCGGAATTATCCATAAAAATATGACCATCGAAGAGCAGGCAGATGAGGTGGATAAGGTTAAGCGTTCTGAGAACGGAGTTATTACAGATCCTTTCTATCTGTCACCGGAACACACATTGCAGGATGCCAACGAATTGATGGCAAAATTCAGAATTTCCGGAGTACCGATTACAGAAGGCAGAAAATTGGTGGGAATCATCACCAACCGTGATTTGAAATTCGAAGAAGATTTTACAAAGAAGATTAAAGAGTCTATGACATCCGAGGGACTGATTACTGCAAAAGAGGGAATCACTCTGGAAGAGGCAAAGAAAATTCTGGCAAAGGCACGCAAAGAGAAGCTTCCTATTGTGGACGATGACTTTAATCTCAAAGGTTTGATTACGATTAAAGATATTGAAAAGCAGATTAAGTATCCGTTATCTGCGAAAGATGCACAGGGACGTCTGTTGTGCGGAGCTGCCGTTGGTATCACCTCCAATGTACTGGCACGTGTAGATGCTCTGGTAAAGGTTAATGTAGATGTGATTGTTGTGGACTCTGCCCATGGTCACTCCGAGAACATTTTAAGAACTGTTAGAGAAATCAAAGCAAAATATCCGGATGTACAGTTGATTGCAGGTAATGTGGCAACTGGAGAGGCAACAAAAGCTTTGATTGAGGCAGGAGTAGATGCTGTGAAAGTTGGCATTGGACCTGGTTCCATTTGTACCACCCGTGTAGTTGCAGGTATCGGTGTTCCTCAGATTACAGCCGTTATGGACTGCTACGAGGTTGCCAAAGAGTATGGAATCCCCATCATTGCGGATGGTGGTATCAAATATTCCGGTGATATGACAAAAGCCATTGCTGCCGGAGCTGATGTATGTATGATGGGAAGCATTTTTGCTGGATGTGATGAAAGCCCGGGAACCTTTGAATTGTATCAGGGAAGAAAATATAAAGTATACCGTGGAATGGGATCTATTTCTGCTATGGAGAACGGAAGCAAAGACCGTTATTTCCAGACCGATGCCAAGAAGCTGGTACCAGAAGGTGTGGAGGGCCGCGTGGCTTACAAAGGTCATGTGGAAGATACCGTGTTCCAGTTGATTGGAGGAATACGTTCTGGTATGGGATATTGCGGAGCACCAGATATTCCGACTCTGAAGGAAACTGGAAGATTTGTGAAGATTTCTGCCGCAGCTCTGAGAGAGTCACATCCTCATGACATTCATATTACGAAAGAGGCTCCTAACTACAGCGTAGATGAGTAATAGACGCAGCACAGGTACGAAGAGAAGAAATGCAGGCAATCGGCGTCGCGGTAATACCAGTCGGAAGAGTGGCATCCGCAATAATCGCAATAAAAGGCGAGTTCAGGAACGCAACAGGAGTATAGGCATTATACTCCTTTGCGTTTTTTGTCTTTTATTTGCATTGCTTCTTGGAGTTCTTCTGTTTCGGACTGCTAAATCAAGAGAGACACAAAAAATCGCTGCTCTGCAGGATACATACACATCGGAGGAATGGAAAGGAGCCCCGCCCATCGATGTGGAGCTTCTGACAGAGAATCCATACTCCCGTCCGGGAACACCGATTGATGCCATTAATGGAGTGGTGATTCACTATACCGCCAATCCGGGGGCATCGGCTATTGACAACCGCAATTATTTTGAGAATCTGAAAGATACTCAGGATAATAAGGTCAGCAGTCATTTTGTGGTGGGAATCGAGGGGGAGATTGTTCAATGCATTCCCAGCGGTGAGGTGGCTTACGCCAGTAATTCACGCAACAGTGATACTCTTTCCATTGAGTGTTGTCATCCTGATGAGACAGGTCAGTTTACGGATGCCACTTATCAGTCTGTGGTGGAGCTGACGGGGTGGCTTTGCAAGCGGTTTAACATCAGTGTTGATAACGTGATTCGTCACTATGATGTCACAGGAAAGAATTGTCCGAAATATTTTGTGGAGAATCCGGAGGCCTGGGAGCAAATGAAGAATGATATTCAGACTCAGATTGATAAGCTGAATACCGATTAGGGAAATTAAAAAAAGACTTGAAATACCCAATCATTTCATGTACTATAAGTTTAGTCGCTACATGACTGGCGGAAGTAGGAGTACCTACAGGGAGTGTAGCAAAGTATGATGCCGACCGCCTGGGCGACCGTTTAGGGACACCCAGGCGGTTTTTTCTAATTCTAAGTTTTTTAAGTTTCAACACAACCTATAAAACGAGAGGAGAAAGATTATGAACATGTTATCACTGGAACAGGAATTAAAAGGAAATGCGTATCCGGGAAGAGGAATTGTCATTGGAAGAAGCAAAGATGGCAAGAAGGCTGTGACTGCATATTTTATCATGGGAAGAAGCTCCAACAGCCGTAATCGTATTTTTGTGGAAGAAGGAGAGGGAATCCGCACTCAGGCATTTGATCCTTCCAAGCTGGAAGATCCCAGCCTGATTATCTATGCTCCTGTGAGAGTTTTGGGAAACAAGACCATCGTGACCAACGGAGATCAGACGGATACCATTTATGAAGGAATGGATAAGCAGATGACTTTCGAGCAGTCTTTAAGATGCAGAGAATTTGAGCCAGATGGCCCAAACTACACACCCAGAATTTCCGGTATCATGCACATTGAGAATGGAACCTATAATTATGCAATGTCTATTTTAAAGAGCAACAACGGAAATCCAGAGGCCTGCAATCGTTATACTTTTGCCTATGAGAATCCAGTTGCAGGAGAGGGACATTTTATCCATACCTATATGTGTGACGGCAACCCGCTTCCGAGTTTTGAGGGAGAGCCAAAGCTGGTGGAGATTCCTGATGATATGGAAGCGTTTACAGAGATGCTTTGGAACAGCCTGAATGAAGATAACAAGGTATCCTTGTTTGTTCGTTACATTGACATCGAAACAGGTAATTATGAGTCTAAAATCGTAAATAAAAATCAATAGATAGCAACAAGATGAGTAATAGCCTAACTGGCTGTTAGGTATATTAACCATAAATATATTGTAATAGAAATAAGGAGTGGAACGGAAATGAAAGAACTGGAACTGAAATACGGATGTAACCCCAATCAGAAACCTTCTAAAATATATGTGGCAGCAGGCGAAAATCTTCCCATTCAGGTACTGAGCGGAAGGCCAGGATATATTAACTTCCTTGATGCGTTCAATGGCTGGCAGCTTGTTCGTGAGCTGAAAGCAGCCACAGGACTTCCGGCAGCAACTTCTTTTAAACACGTATCGCCTGCTGGTGCTGCTGTGGGTTTGCCTATGGATGATGTGTTGAAGAAAATCTACTGGGTAGATGATATGGGAGACTTATCACCCATTGCCTGTGCTTATGCAAGAGCCAGAGGTGCAGACAGAATGTCTTCTTTCGGAGATTTCATCGCACTGTCCGATACCTGTGACAAAGATACTGCTATGCTGATTAAGAGAGAAGTATCTGACGGTGTCATCGCTCCAGGATATACAGAGGAAGCTTTAGAGATTCTGAAAGCAAAGAAAAACGGAAATTACAATGTGATTCAGATTGATGAAAACTATAAACCGGCTCCTATTGAACACAAAGAAGTATTCGGAATTACCTTTGAGCAGGGAAGACAGGAGCTTGCCATCAACGATGAGCTGATCTCCAATATTGTAACGGAGAATAAGGAGTTGCCAGAAGCAGCTAAAATAGATATGAAGATTTCTCTGATTACTTTGAAATATACTCAGTCCAATTCTGTATGCTTCGTGAAGGGCGGACAGGCTATCGGAATCGGTGCTGGACAGCAGTCTCGTGTACACTGTACACGCCTTGCCGGACAGAAGGCAGACAACTGGTTCCTGCGTCAGTCTCCGAAGGTACTGGGTCTGCAGTTTGTAGACGGAATCCGTCGCGCAGACAGAGATAATGCCATTGATGTATATATCGGTGAGGAATACATGGACGTTCTGGCTGATGGTGCATGGGAGAAAATTTTTAAGGTGAAACCGGAAGTGTTCACAAGAGAAGAAAAGCGCGCATGGCTGGATCAGATGACCGATGTAACCGTTGGTTCTGATGCATTCTTCCCATTCAGCGATAACATTGAGCGTGCTCATAAGAGCGGTGTAAAATATATCGCAGAGCCAGGTGGATCTGTGAGAGATGATCTTGTTATTGATTGCTGTAATAAATACGGCATGGTAATGGCATTTACCGGAATCCGTCTGTTTCACCACTAAGATTCCAATAAAATAAGAAGTTCCCCGGTCACGAAAAGTCTGACTGGGGAATTTTTTCGCTATGCAAACACAGTCCAAATGTGTGTAAAAATGTCTGGCAGATATCTTTAAATATAATTCTAAAGAACTATTGCTCTATCGAGGTGTGTAGGCTATGGTTCCCACATACCCTTCAGACACAGGAAGATGCTGGGCACACCAGAGCGTAGGGAGATTATCTTTGGAGTAAATCGTATAGATAGTGTCAGGCTCCCTCCAGGCACTCAGGTTTACATAGAATTCATTGGTGGGATGCAGCAGTCCTTCTCCCAATCCTTTCAGGTAAGCTTCCTTAATGGTCCAGCAGTGAAAGAACAGAGATACTTTATGGCTGTCATCCATATTCTGATACTGTTTGATTTCCTGGGGATGATAGAATCGCTGCGCCAGTTTTTCTAAGTTCTTTCCAGTGTCAATCCGTTCTGTGTCAACACCTAAAAAGTAATCCAGGGAAAATGCCAGGAGAATCCAGTCACCGGAATGGGAGAGATTGAATTCCACAGAAGGATATTGGGAGGGATTCTTCCAGTAAGGTTTTCCATGAGGAGCATTTATGATGCAAATCTCTTCTTTGGGGCATTCAGTGTACCAGCAGAGAAGTTTTCGAAGGGTAGTGTGTCCCAAGGCGTAGCGTAGTTTGTCTTTGGGGTGGGCAAACTGTTTCATTCGAACAGTTTCCTCTGGAAGAAGATCAGACTGTAAAATATCTGAGTCCGGGGAAGATTGACCGTTACAGGCAATTTTCCATATATGAATCTCTCCTGGACGTAATTTGGCAGAGGTTTCCTGAAAGGAAGCGGAATAGTTGTATAAGCGAATGACAGGCAGCATATGAAATCCTTTCTATATTCAAGAGCAATTTGCGTACTGGCTGTGATGCAGCGGCAAAAGATATTTTTCTCCTACATCATTACAGTATATTTTCATGATTAAGAGGCGGAATGTAGTTTTTTCAGGTATTATCATTTTATTATATCGTTTGAGGAAATATCTGTACAGCGGGTTTTATGCTTTTTTAATAGTTTCTTTGTGGATTGTTTATTGACTGGACTTGTGGATGATGTTATGATTTTTACTGTTAACATAGTTAAATGTAAAAATATTGGATATAGGAGTGGCTGGATATGAGAGAATTGGAAGAACTGTTTCTGGAAATCGCCCACAAATTTAAACGCCTGGATATGGGATGCCTGTCGGAAGATATGTCCGAGAGTGAGATGATTATGTTGGAAGTGATTGGACAATATGAGGATAAGCAACAGGAAAAGCGGGGAATTTATGTATCGGATTTGGCGCAGCTTTTGAGAGTTTCCACTCCGGCGGTATCTAGGATGCTCCGGTTTCTGGAGGAGAGGCGATTAATTGTCCGGGTGGTAGACGAGCAGAATCGCAGAAACATCTGTGTAAATCTCACGGAGTCTGGCCGACTTAACAGGGAACAGTCGTTAAAGCGCCGCAGAGAATTTTTAGACCGGGTGGCTAAGCGAATGGGAAAAGAAGAGATGGAGCGAATGCTTCACCAGTTGATCCGTATGTCTGATATCATCTGGGATGAGCTGCAAAAGGAGAATGACAAAGTAAAAAATTTAAAAAAGCATAAAGGAGCAAAGGTAATATGAAAGAAAGATTAGCAAGAATGATGCAGGGAAGATATGGCGGAGATCAACTTTCTCAGTTTTTATCGGGGATGACAATGGTATTGGTTCTGTTGTCCCTGTTTGTGAGAAAAAGACTTTTGATAACGGTGGCTATGGCCTTGCTTGTTTACATATATTTTCGAATGTTTTCTAAAAATATTTCCAAAAGATATAAAG
>CAMQZX010000161.1 GCA_947039785.1 uncultured Lachnospiraceae bacterium
TGTATCACCGGAATCCGGGCTGTCAGATCCCCTATATTTAATGGTCTTCTCTCTATCATCACATTCTCCTAAATCTTTCATATCGCTCTCTGGCAAGCTCATCCCGAGATTTGCCTTCCTGGCGGCGCAGAAACTTTTTCATTTGTATTTTCATGTACTCGGAAATCTCAGTGAGATTTTCCTGGGATGCAGCTTCCAGCTCTGGGATCACCCGTTCAACAATCTGCAGCTCTTTTAAATCCTGAGCGGTGATTTTCATTACTTCCGCTGCCTGTTTTGCCATTTTACTGTCTTTCCAGAGGATGGAGGCAAAGCCCTCCGGAGATAAAATGGAATAGGTAGCATTTTCCATCATCCACACTTCGTTGCCCACAGCCAGAGCCAGGGCGCCGCCGCTTCCACCTTCTCCGATAACAATACTGAGTACCGGAACTTTCAAATCGGACATTTCCATCAGATTCCGGGCAATGGCCTCCCCTTGTCCCCGCTCCTCTGCCTCAACACCGCAGAAGGCTCCCGGAGTGTCCACAAAGTTAATGATGGGACGGTTGAATTTTTCAGCCTGCTTCATCAGGCGCAGCGCCTTCCGATATCCTTCCGGCGAAGGCATACCAAAATTGCAGTTGATATTTTCCCTGGTATTCTTTCCCTTCTGAATTCCGATTACCGTCACAGGCTGACCATCCAGATGGGCGATTCCTCCCACCACGGCACCGTCATCCCGAAACGCCCTATCCCCGTGAAGCTCCATAAAGCCGCCAAAAATCTCCCGAATATAATCCAGACTGGTGGGACGCTTGCTGCTTCTTGCCACCAGAACCCGCTCCCAGGCTGTCATTTCCTGAGGCGCAGGTCGGTTCTTTTTCTTATAGAAATCCTGCATAGCCGCCGGATTTTCCATTGTAAAGCCAGCATAGTGCTCACTTGGCTGATGCATTCTCACCAGATAAGAAAGGGTTTCCTTCAATTTATCCCTCTGGACAATTCCGTCGATGATTCCATGCTCCACCAGAAATTCCGCCCGCTGAAAGCCTTCCGGCAGCTTTTGGCCGATGGTCTGCTGAATCACCCGGGGGCCTGCAAAGCCAATCAACGCTCCCGGCTCCGCCAGAATAATATCCCCAAGCATGGCAAAGCTGGCAGTGACACCTCCTGTGGTAGGGTCGGTAAGCACTGACAGATACAGCAATCCTGCCTTGGAATGTTCCTTGATGGCCGCGGAGGTCTTTGCCATCTGCATCAGGGATACCATTCCCTCCTGCATTCTGGCGCCGCCAGAGCAGCAAAACAAAATCACCGGCAATTTCCGGCGAGTTGCTTCCTCAATGGATCGGGTAATTTTCTCACCCACCACATATCCCATACTTGCCATCAAAAATCTGGAATCACAGACACCAATCACCACCGGTTGACCGTCAATAGAAGCCTCTCCGATACGAATAGCTTCATCCAGATGAGTCTTCTCCCGCAAAGCTTCGATTTTCTCCGGGTAACCTGGGTAATTCAGGGGATTGTCAGTATCAAGTCCCACAAACCACTCCTGAAAGGAGTTTTCATCGGTCACCTGACGAATTCTTGTCTTCGCTTTGATTCGAAAGACTCCCCTGCATTTGGGACACACATAAGCATTTGTCACCACATCTTCCTTATACACTGCGTCCCCGCATTTCGGACATTTTACCCAGAGGCCTTCCGGCACGGCGGGCGGTACGGTGGTCTCTTCGCTGTACTTATGTTTCTTAAAAAATTTCTTCAGGTTTGCCATACTGGTTAAATCTCCTCATCGTAATGCTCCGGTATAAAGTGAGTGGTAATGTTGCCGGACTGAAAATCTTTGTTGTTTAAAATCTCATACTGAAAATCGATGTTGGTCTTTACACCTTCCACTACCAGCTCTCCCAAAGTGCTGATCATCTTGTCAATGGCACTCTGACGGTCACGGTCGTGTACAATGATTTTCATGATCATGGAATCGTAATAAGGCGGGATGACATAGCCGTTGTAAACTGCAGTGTCCACACGGACACCGTTTCCTCCCGGTACATGAATGTTCTCAATGGTTCCGGGACAGGGCATAAAATGACGATCTGGGTCTTCGGCATTAATTCTGCACTCCAGAGCATGACCGGAAAAATGAATCTCCTCCTGAGTGGCACTCAAGGGCAGCCCCGCCGCAACACGAATCTGCTCTTTGATCAAATCAACCCCAGAGACACATTCCGTCACAGGATGCTCCACCTGAATGCGGGTATTCATCTCCATGAAGAAAAACTCCCCGGAATCATCCAGAAGAAATTCAATGGTTCCCGCATTCTCGTACCCAACTGCTTTTGCAGCCCGAACTGCCGTCTCGCCCATTTTCCGACGCAGTTTGTCTGACAATGCAATACAGGGGGACTCTTCAATCATCTTCTGATGACGTCTCTGAATCGAACAGTCACGCTCCCCCAAATGAACCACATTTCCAAATTTATCTGCCATAATCTGTACTTCCACATGACGGGGACGCTGCACATAGCGCTCCAGATACATGGTATCATCTCCAAAGGCGTTAACAGACTCACTCTGTGCCACACGGAAGCTGTCCGTAAAATCCTTTTCACTCTCTGCCACCCGCATTCCCTTGCCGCCGCCTCCGGAGGATGCCTTAATCATCACCGGAAATCCAATCTCTCTGGCAATTTCCAATGCCTTTTGGGCTTCAAATACAGATTCCTTCGTGCCGGGTACTACAGGAACACCCGCCTCCATCATGGTTTTTCTGGCTTCAGATTTGTTCCCCATCTTCTGGATCAAATCTGCGGAGGGACCGATAAATGCCACGTTGCATTTCTGGCACATCTCCACAAACTTGCTGTTTTCTGACAAAAACCCAAAGCCCGGGTGGATGGCTTCTGCCTTGGAGGCCACTGTGGCGCTTAAGATTCGCTCCATATTCAGATAACTGTCCCTGGAGGATGCCGGTCCGATGCAGATTGCCTCGTCTGCTAATTGTGTATGCAATGCCTCCTCATCTGCCTCGGAATAGACAGCCACCGTCTCGATGCCCATTTCCCGGCAGGCTCGGATGATGCGCACGGCAATTTCTCCTCTGTTTGCAATCAAAATCTTATGAAACATCTTATACTCCTAACCAATGGCGAAAGTTAATTCTCCCATTACTGCAATATCGCCATTTTCTTTCTTAGCCACAGCTTTGCCCACACCGATAGGGCCTTTCTGCTTGATAATCTCCACTTCCAGCGTCAGTACGTCGCCGGGTACTACTTTATTCTTAAACTTCGCATTATTAATGGCTGCAAAATATGCGGTCTTCCCTTTGGCTTCGATCTTGCTTAAAATTGCCACCGCGCCTACCTGTGCCAGAGCTTCAATCTGCAGCACACCAGGCATCACCGGCTCCTGGGGAAAATGGCCTGCAAAATATGGCTCGTTGTAAGAGACACATTTTCTTCCCACCGCCCGCACACCAGGCTCCAGCTCCTCAATGGTGTCAATCAGCAAAAAGGGCTGTCTGTGAGGGATGATTTCCATAATTTCCTTTGTGGATAACTTCATAACGATAACCTCCTAATATGAACTATAGAGTTTCCATAACCCAACAACCAATTGGATTTACTCAATAACGAACATGGGCTGTCCATACTCCACCACCTGCTCGTTCTTTACCAGAATCTCTGTTACCGTACCGTCAAACTCTGATTCAATCTCATTCATCAGCTTCATAGCTTCCACGATGCCAAGGGGCTGCCCCTTTTTCACCGTATCACCTACCTGCACGAACGGCTCTCCCTCCGGGGAATCGGATGCGTAGAAGGTTCCCACCAGAGGAGATTTTACCACATTTCCTTTGGCGGCTTCCAGTATTGGATTGGATACTGACTGGGCAGGAGACGAAGAAATGGCCGCCGCCTGAATCATTGGCACATTACTCTCTGCCATCACCGGAACACCTTTGGCTCCCTTATCTGTCTTCATAGAGATTTTTACATCTCCGTCTTCGATTTTAAATTCAGTCAGAGAAGAATCACTGACGGTCTTTATTAATTGAATGATTTGTTCGAATTCCATGAACTTCCTCCATTCTCTGATTCCATCTTTATCATACTACTCCTGAAACTTCTTTACCAGCAGTGTTGCATTGTGGCCGCCGAAGCCCAGAGAATTACTGAGGGCATAAGGCACTTCCAGCTCCAGCGGAGCATCTGTTACATAATCAAGGTCACACTTTTCGTCCGGAACCTGATATCCCACAGTCTTGTGAATAAATCCCTCCTGAATGGTCTTCACACAAGTGATAAATTCCACAGCTCCCGCTGCACCCAGCAAATGTCCGATCATGGATTTGGTGGAATTTACCTTTAACTCTTTGGCATGATCGCCGAACACACTCTTGATGGCTGTTGTTTCAAACAAGTCGTTATGGTGTGTGCTGGTTCCATGGGCGTTGATGTAGGTGATTTCTTCCGGAGCGATGCCTGCTTCTGCAATAGCATTTTCCATCGCTTTGGCTGCGCCGGAACCATCTTCAATGGGAGATGTGATGTGATAAGCATCGGCTGTGGCACCATAGCCTGCCACCTCTGCCAGAATTCTGGCTCCCCTTGCTCTGGCGTGTTCCAGCTCTTCTAAAACCACAATACCAGCGCCCTCTCCCATGACAAATCCATTTCTCTCCTTGTCAAAAGGAATGGAGCAACGCTTTGGATCGGTGGAAGTGGAAAGGGCTGTCAATGCTGCAAATCCTCCCACTCCCACAGGGGAAATCGCAGCTTCTGTGCCTCCAGCCACCATCACATCGGCATCACCGCACTGGATGCTTCGATATGCCTCTCCAATGCTGTGGGTACCTGTGGCACAGGCAGTCACCACGTTGATGTTTTTCCCCTTCAAACCGAACTGAATGGATACATTACCTGCTGCCATATTGGAAATCATCAACGGTACCATGAGAGGACTCATACGGTTTGGTCCCTTGTTCAGATATTTTTCATGCTCTCTCTCAATGACCTGAAGGCTTCCGATTCCGGAACCCACCGAACAGCCCACACGGAAAGCGTCCTCTTTCTCCATATCAAGTCCGGACTGCTCCAGAGCCTCCTTTGCAGCTGCCACTGCGTACTGACAGAACAGCTCCATTCTTCTGGCATCTTTGGGATTCATGTAATCCTTTCCCACAAATCCTTTTACCTCTGCCGCCAAATGGGCTTTGAAATCAGAAGAATCAAAATGGGTGATTTCCCCAAAAGCGATTTCCCCTGCTTTAATCCCCTTCCAAAATTCTTCCACATTCAAGCCCAGCGGGGTAATTGCACCCATTCCGGTCACTACAACTCGTCTCATTTCCTACCTCCTGATTTCTCTATCCACTTGTCTTACTCTCATTTTCATTCTATATGTTCATTCCTCCGTCCACGCTGATTACCTGTCCGGTGATATAGTCGCCGCCTTCATCCGCCAGAAATGCAACCATAGCAGCGATATCCTTTGCCTGTCCAAATCTTCCCAACGGAATCTGGGCACAGGCAGCTTCCTTTACGCTATGGGACAGCACCTTTGTCATCTCTGTATCCACAAAGCCAGGAGCAACGGCATTACAGGTAATTCCTCTGCTTGCCAGCTCCCTTGCCATAGTCTTCGTCAGACCGATCACACCAGCCTTGGAGGCTGCATAATTTGCCTGACCTGCATTTCCCAGAATGCCGGATACGGAAGAAATGTTGATAATCTTTCCGCTTCTCTGCTTTAGCATCTGGCGGGAAATGTGCCTGATGGTGTTGAATGTGCCTTTCAAATTGATATTCAGCACTGCGTCAAAATCTTCTTCTTTCATTTTCATAATCAGATTGTCTCTGGTAATTCCTGCATTGTTGACCAGAATATCCAGTCTGCCGTATTCCTTTACGATGGCTTTCATCATCTCGCCGCAGGCCTCAAAATCGCTGACGTTGCATTGATAGATGGCAGCTTTTTGGCCCTTTTTTGCAATTTCATCCGCCAAAGCCTGTGCTCTGTCCTTTGAACCATTATAATTGAGGATAACGGTGGCACCCTTATCTGCCAGTGTTCTGGCAATCTCTGCTCCTATCCCCCGGCCTGCGCCGGTTACCAGTGCGATTTTATCTGTTAACATACTTGTCTCCCCCTTTACTACTGCGCCCCAAGGGCGTCTGTCACCTTATCCAAATCAGCAAGATTCTGGATATTCATGGCTGTTACATTTTTATTGATTTTTTTCATAAATCCGGTCAATGTCTTGCCCGGACCGATTTCTATAAAAGTGTCCACTCCTTTGAAAATCATCTGCTCCACACATTGCTGCCATCTTACCGGAGAAGATACCTGACGAATCAGAAGGTCCTTCACTTCTGATGGCTCCGTCACATATTCAGCCGTCACATTGGTCACATAAGGTGTGGAAAACTCCTGGATGGTCACTTGTTTTAAAGCCTCTCCCAGCTTTTCTCCCGCTCCTGTCAGCATGGATGAGTGAAAAGGTCCGCTGACTTTCAGCGGCATGATGCGCCGTGCTCCAGCTTCTTTCAGCGCCGTACCAGCTCTTGTCACCGCTCCTTCTTCTCCGGTAATAACAATCTGACCGGGACAGTTATAATTGGCGATGGAAACAATTCCTTCTGTTTTCTCACAAATTTCCTCGATAACAGAAGCTTCCGTTCCCAGAACTGCTGACATAGCTCCTCCTGTGGGAACCGCCTCCTGCATATAGATTCCTCTTTTTCTCACCAGTGAAAATGCATCTTCCATGGAAATCACCCCGGAAGCCACCAAAGCTCCGTACTCACCAAGGCTCAGCCCGGCATTTACCTTAGAGATAATTCCTCGCTCCCTCAGTGCTTTCCAGATGGCCACAGATACACTTAACATGGCAATCTGTGTGTATTCCGTAATGTTAATTTTATCCTTTTCCTGAAAACAGATTTCCGGGATATCCAATCCGACAGTTCTGCTTGCCAAATCCATCACCTGCTTACATACAGGAATGTTTTCATAAAAATCCTGTCCCATTCCCACGTACTGTGCACCCTGGCCAGGAAAAATAAAAGCTATGCTGCTCATACTCAAATTCCTTTCCGCGAATTTATTTTGTAAATCAAAGTATTTTCCCTAAAAAAATGTATCTTAAAATAGAGTCCTGAACTATCAAAACAATTCCTTCATCCATACTCATTCCATTCAGAAATCTATTTTAAGACACATACTCCGGTGTAATTCCAATATCAAAATGCAAATTGCATCACATTCCATCCCACAATATAGTCACCATCTGGTGATTATATTAAGCAGTACACTCATATGCTGACTATCTGGTAATCATAGCATACCGTACAGGGTGAGGATTACTCCACACCCTTATTCTTTAAATAATCAATAACAGCGCCCACTGTTGTCAGACCTTCCAGCTCCTCTGCAGGAATCTCTACAGAATACTCGTCTTCCAAGGCCATAACCAGCTCAAACAGATCCAGAGAATCGGCTCCCAGATCATCCTTAAAGGAAGTCTCCACAGTAATCTCATCTGTCTCACAATTCAACTGCTCTGCAATAATTTCTTTCATTTTCTCTAACATGATAATTTCTCCTTAATTGTTCGCTTTTCACTTTCAAAGTAAAGCAGACATTCTGAATTCACTTTGCTGCTTCCGCATAAACACAGACCGCTTCGAAGCTTATTCTGCTTTGTCACTTTGATGAAACAATAATTATTTTGATATTCAAAGTATATACGTTACTGCACTATTTGTCAATAGATATCCTTGAAAAAGTTACAATGCTTTCTTTGCCTGTTGCCGGACATTCTATTATTCTGTTTCTATATATGATTTTAGAAATTCATAAATCTGCTCCGGCATAGGGGGACAGCCACCCAGAGAATGTTCAAAGTTTCTGGTGCAGGCACCGATTCCCAGCTTTCCGGTCTGTCCCCGATATCCCTGACCGATACAGATTTTATCCTCCAGTTTTTCCAGAAGTCCCTCTTCTCTCAGGCGATCCAGAACAGGAATCAGATATCCGTAGCAGGCACTGCAGGATTCCACTTCCTCCACAGCATCCTGAACCTCCACCACCTTTCGCTTGCCTGGTGTCACTTCTTCTGAATGGAACTGATTGCAAAATACCATTTTCATCTTCCTTAAGTCGGCACAACCCACACCCAGCTTTTCTGCCAGTCCAAGATAAGGCACTTCCTTCTGTTCATATCCCATCAAATTACAGACATAGGCATCACACAGCACCGGATCTGCTGATGTCATGATTCGATTGAGTACCACAGGATTTCCTCCATCCTCAAAATCCCAGTCTCCGCAGATACTATCCACCACAATGAAATCCTGATGAATTCCGCAATTTAAATGAGCGATGGGCTTGTGAAGGCCCATGGAGTGAAAATGACGTTTT
This sequence comes from uncultured Lachnospiraceae bacterium, assembly GCA_947039785.1. Taxonomy (GTDB): domain Bacteria; phylum Bacillota; class Clostridia; order Lachnospirales; family Lachnospiraceae; genus JALFVM01. Next base: position 8,419 of record CAMQZX010000161.1, read on the forward strand.
TCTTTGTTGGGAATCAACCCTTTCATATTTTTTAAAGCACAGGTAATCTTTGTCTGACAGTGGCCTTTCATCACCGGAACATTAATGAGAAAATCCACAGTTCTCACACTGTCACAGATTTCCAGCTCCAGCCCCTTGCAGTTCTGAATCTGATACGTATCCTTCTGAGTGTCCACAAAAGGAACGTTATACTTCTCCAGCAACCGGTCAAAACCGCTGGCAATCACTGATTCCGCTGTCCGATCTCCCACCCAGGAGCCTTCCAGAATCACAAGATTCTCATACCCATACTCCCGAAGATACTCTATGATTCCTGCCACCACCTCAGGGTGAGTGGTTCCTCCCATGGACGGATCCGAAGGAGACACCAGATTTGGCTTGATGCCAATGCGACTGGACTTCTGAGGGATTCTGGATACCAACTCAGACTTCTTTAAAATTTCCTTTGTCATTTCTTTGTAGTCCGTTCCCTGTATCATATAGATTTCATTATCTTTCAAATCATTTTCCTGCCTTTCCCAAAAATATTTTTCCTTAATCATTTCTGTTTCCATTAGCTTTCACTCATTATAACATCTGTCTCTTATACACATCTCCGAGCCCACGAGACTACGCTGCAT
>CAMQZX010000162.1 GCA_947039785.1 uncultured Lachnospiraceae bacterium
TGTAAAATGAGTTTCGTTAAATATATTTAAGAAAAAGGATATATCCAAAGAAAAATTGTGTAACTTGACAAAGAATGAAAGTTGGGAGGATTAATATGCAGAAAAAAACACCAAGTTTACTTCAAGCCGTTATTGTATTAGGTGGATTTTTAATAATGGCTTTTTTATGTAACAAGTTCGGGATAGAGATTCATCTTGCAATCCTGGCTGCGTGGTTTTTGGCTATGGCCGTAGGAAAAATGAACGGTCGTTCTTATGCTGAAATGGAACATGCCCTTTGTAAAGGAATTTATGATGGAATGAGCGCCGTTTTGATCATGTTGGTAATTGGTGCACTGGTTGGAACATGGATTTCCGGCGGAATTGTTCCCAGTTTGATTTATTATGGATTGAAGGTAATTCATCCATCTATTTTTTTGTTGGCAACTCTTATTTTGTGTAGCATTACTTCATTGGCTACCGGTACTTCATGGGGAACCGCAGGTACAGCAGGTATTGCGATGATGGGTATCGGGGCAGGACTTGGTATCCCGGCACCAATTACGGCTGGAGCAGTGCTTTCAGGGGCATATTTTGGCGATAAATTATCTCCGATTTCTGATAGTTGTGTTCTGTCATCTGCCATGGCAGACATTGACGTGGTGGAACACGTAAAAGGTATCATGCCGACTACCTTTATTGGATATGCAGTTTCTGCAATTGCTTTTACCGTTGTGGGATTTACGATGGGCGGCGGTGTGGCGGATATGTCGCAGGTGGAGAGTGTTATGGCATCTTTGCAGGAACATTTCCACATTAGCCTTTTTTCATTCATACCTATGATCGTGGTAATTGGATTATTGATTTTGAAAATGCCGTCTCTTCCGGTTATTACACTGGGAGCAGGACTTGGTATTATTTGGGGAATTGTATTCCAGGGATTAGAGCCTATCAAAGCAATTTCCACAGCATGGGCACAGCTGGAGATGAATACTGGTGTGGAATTTATTGACTCCCTGCTTAGCCGCGGCGGTATCAACAGCATGCTCTGGTCCATCGCTATCATCATTATGGGACTTGGATTCGGTGGACTTCTGGATGAAGTTGGAATCATCAAAGCCATTGCTCAGAGAGTTTATCCAATGATCAACAATGGCGGTACAATTACAATATTTACTATCATTGTTGGATTTTTAGGATGTCTTCTGGGAAGTGCAATGTATGTGTCTCTAGTATTAACTCCCAAGATTATGGCAGATAAATATGACGAAATGGGATACAGCCGGAGAGTATTATCACGAAATGCAGAAATTGGCGGTACTTTGACTGCAGGTATGGTACCATGGAGTGACAACGGAATTTATATGGCAACAATTTTGGGCGTGGCAACACTTGAATACATTCCGTATATGTGGTTTAATTTTGCATGTATCGTAATCGCGATTATTTTCGGATTTACCGGTCTCTTTATGTGGGATAACAAGAATGACGATAAGATTCGAAACAGTTTGAGAAACCAGAAATTGGAACAAGTGCAGGAGTGATATTAATGAAAAGAGTACTTTTGATTGCTACGGGGGGAACCATTGCATCTGCAGAATCTGAAGATGGATTGACACCATCAATTGATGTAAAGCAGCTTTTGTCTTATATTCCGGAGATTGAGTCGATCTGTCATCTGGAAGGTGTGTCTATCATGAGCGTGGACAGTACAAATATGAATCCTTCCTTAATGGTAAAAATTGCGGAAGCAATTCGTGACCATTATGAAGAATACGATGGATTTGTGGTGAGTCACGGAACAGATACGATGGCTTATTCGGCGGCAGCGCTTACCTATATGTTAAATAATCTGGAAAAGCCAGTGGTGCTTACCGGATCTCAAATCCCAATTGAAGCATTGTATACCGATGCAAAGAAAAATCTTTCAGACGCAATACGTTTTGCGTGTGAAGATATTACAGGTGTTTATATTGCATTTGACGGTTCAATCATCAGCGGCACACATGCCATGAAAGTGAAGACAAGAAGTGCAGATGCCTTTAAGAGCATTAATTTCCCAGTGATTGCAGAGATTAAACTGGGAAGAATTACTTATAACCAGGCGTTAACCTATGGAGATCATTGGGAGAAACTGAAACCTCAGATCGTGGGAGACTTTTCTATTTCAACAAAATTGTGCCCGGACATCTTTGTGCTGAAGATATTCCCGGGTATTGGAACTGAGATTTTTGATTTTATCAAGATCAATTACAAAGGCGTGATCATTGAAAGCTTCGGTATCGGCGGAATTCCCAATGTGGACAATGATATTGTATCAAAGGTACATGAGCTGGTAGAGGCAGGACTTGCAGTGGTAATTACCACACAATGTATTTATGAAGGTATTGACCTCGACATCTACGAAGTGGGCCAGAAACTTGCAAAGCAAAATGCCATCGTATCTGGCGATATGACTACAGAAGCGCTTGTCATGAAGCTGATGTGGGCGCTGGGTAACTTTGAGCAGATTTGTGATGTGAAAACATACATGGAAACTCCTTTCTTTGCGGACAGAAGTTATTAATTTAACTTGTAACAGTAATTTCTATGGCGGTGAGTATGAATCAAATCAGCTTCAAATATTAATATCTGAAAGATTAATAGTGGAGGAAGAATAAAGGATGGAAAAAGAGCTAATCAAGTATGCATTTCAGATCTTGATTAGCTCTTTACTTTTTTTCGTGTTTTATTTGATTGTCATTGTTTTTATCCATCTGTGAGTACCCGGTTTATTTTGTAAGTGCCTTGTAAACTGGGTACACGTTTGAACCGTTCATTGCAAGAATTCCGCAGATGATGCTTGGCATATACTCTTTGTATGCGTTTAAATATCTTGTGATCAGTGATTCTCTTTTCTTAGTTGCTGGCTGTGCTGCTTTGTAAGTGTTGCCTCTTAATGCTGTTGTTGTCATAATTATAATCTCCTTTTCGTTATTCTTTTTTTGTTGTTTTCTTGTTTACGCGTATTATAATACCATTTCAAACGGTGGTCGGCTAGGAAGTTATTTGATTTGTTTTAGGGCGATATTGACCTTAACCATTGCGTTGTTCATGGAATGGCTGATGGCTTCGCCAGAGTTGTCCAGGGGAGTTACACAGGAGAACCATTGTGAAGGACCAAGAGAAGAAAAGCCTTTTACATAGGTGAAAGTAAATACGATGTCTTGGTCGTTGATGCCGCCGCAGGAAGACAACTCAAGTTCCAGAAAAAATAAATAGATTCTTGATTTTTTGAAATTTGAATAACAAATTTCTCCTGATATATTCCACTGGAATTGGCACATACTAATTCTATCAAAGACAAAGGAGGAATTTTATGGAAGCACAACATTTGGCAATTGCATCAGTTCCGATACAGTCCTGGAATGGTAATCTCTATGATTATGCCCAGGCACTGCGTATCGGAACTATTTTTCCGGAATTAAATCTGCCTTTTTTTGCGGCGGAAAGCCTTCCGGGGGAGGCTGTTCCTACCACACCAGGAGGCTCAGGAAATCCCATCCAGCAGGAGCGGGAATTACTGATGGATAAAATCAATCAGATCAGCTTTGCACTGGATGACCTGGTGCTGTTTATCGATACTCATCCTGGGCATCAGGAGGCTGTTTCCCTGCGGAAGCAGTTGATTGAGCAAAGAAAGCGGCTTTTAAAAGAACATGATGAGAAGTATTACCCATTGACGAAAGACTGTGAGGGACCATGGACTGAGGGTCCGTTGCCCTGGGAAGGAGCGTGTATCTGATGTGGACTTATGAGAAACGACTGCAATTTCCGGTAAAAATCACTTATACCTGCCCCAGGACAGCTCAGATGATTATCAGCCAGTATGGTGGTCCCGACGGAGAGCTTTCTGCATCCATGCGTTATCTGGCGCAGCGTTATACGATGCCGTCCAAAGAAGCCGGTGGTTTGCTGACGGACATTGGCACAGAGGAGTTAGGGCATATGGAGATTATCTGTGCCATGGTATATCAGCTAACGAAGAACCTGACCATTGAAGAGGCAAAAACGGCAGGTTTTGATGCTTACTATATTGATCATACAAAAGGACTGTGGCCCCAGGCCGCTGGAGGAATTCCTTTTAACGCCTGCGAATTCCAGTCCAAAGGCGATGCCATTACGGATCTGACTGAAAACCTGGCTGCGGAACAGAAGGCGAGGGTTGTATACGATAACCTTCTCAGGATGATTCCCGATCCGGAAGTACGGGAACCATTAAAGTTCCTGAGAACAAGAGAAATCGTCCACTTTCAGCGATTCGGGGAAGCTTTGGAGAAGATTAAGGATACCTTGGATGAAAAGAACTTTTATTATTATAACCCGGAATTTGATTTATCTTTCCTGAAACAGGGGAAACAACCGTTGTAAGATATTAAAATAATGAGATAAACACACAAATAAAAGCCATAATGATTTAATGAACTTTTAAATCGTTATGGCTTTGTTTTTCGAAATTTATGCTTCGCTACCTTCCGTCTCAAAGTATTCCTTTTTCTTGCGGAAAGCAATTTTCAAACACGTTCTAATTAACTTGTGGAGTCAGCTTAAATTACTGTACCTTTTTGAAGTAGAATTGAAAGGAGGTGTATTCTGGGACCTCTCTGTTGATGGGCAGTCCTGCGTTCATCAGTGCAGAGCCGGAGTATACTTCTTTTCCCTCGTTGATGGTGTACATGGCCATGGGGTCTAAACCTTTAGCGTGAACATATTCCTGGGGTCCGTTGCAGGTCAGGTTTGTGACAACCACGCTTAAGAGAGACTCGCTCTTATCCTTGGTTACATGCTGCCATGCAGTCATATTTCCCATTTCGAAAGGATTGCTCAGGCGGTAGTAGTCGCCATCAAAGATGATGTGATAATACTTGCGGAACAGGTCACTTTGCTCCTTGCAAATCTGCTGCTCTTCCTCGGACAGATGGGTGGCATCCAGCTCATAGCCAAAGGTTCCACACATGGATACCACTGCTTTTGTCTTAATGGGGACGAATTTTCCGCTGTCGGAAACGTGAGCGCCCATGGTGGAAATTGGATACACAAAGGAGGTTCCGTAGTGTAATTTCAGGCGGTCTATTGGGTTGGTGTTATCGCTTACCCAGTATTGTGGATAGTAGTGAAGCATAGCTGCATCGTAACGTCCGCCGCCGCCGCTGCAGCCCTCAAATAAGATGTCAGGATGTGTCTTAATGATGGCGTCCATGACACGATACAGTCCCAAAATGTAACGGTGGTATACTTCGCCCTGTTTTTCTGCCGGCAATACGTTGGACCAGATATCTGCCAGGGAACGGTTAATATCCCATTTTACGTAGAAAATATTGGCATCGTCCAGAATGAAATTGATTTTCTCAATCAGGTAATCCTGTACTTCCTTGCGGCTCATATCAAGGGCCATCTGGTTGCGGCTTCTCACTGCGTGGCGTCCCGGAATCTGCATTGCCCAGTCGGGATGTGCACGGTACAGATCACTGTCTTCGGAAACCATTTCGGGCTCGAACCAGATACCGAATTTCATGCCCAGGTCGTTGATCTGTTCTACTAATTTATGAAGACCGCATTTGATCTTATTTTCATTGACATACCAGTCACCGAGACCGCTGTTGTCGTCGTCGCGTTTGCCGAACCAGCCGTCGTCCATAACCAGTAAATCTACGCCCATTTTTCTGGCCGCTTTGGCAATTTCCACCAATTTTACATCGTCAAAATCCATGAAGGCTGCTTCCCAGCTGTTGATCAGTACGGGGCGCTGCACATCCCTGACGAACTTGCTCTTGCACAGATTTGAACGATAGAAATCGTGATACAGATGAGAAAGTCCTGTGAAACCATGCTCGGTAAATGCCATGACCACTTCCGGACCTTCGAATGCTTCCTGGGGCTTAAGTTCGTATACAAACTGTTTTGGGTGAATACCCATTACCAGGCGAAGCTGGTCGTACTGGTCCAGTTCTGCCTCAGCAAGGAAATTGCCGCTGTACATTAGAGAAAATCCGTAGCATTTTCCATAATCTTCCGTGGCGTTTTTATCGCATAAGATTACGAAAGGATTCTGCTGGTGGCTGGAAGAACCTCTGACGCTTCCAATGGTATGAATATGGTGTGTCATTCTTTGACGTTCTACCTGACGCTCCTGACCGTAACGTCCCGGAAGGCTTACCAGGTCAAAATCAGAGCCATTTAAGAAATCCAGGCATACGGACATGATTTTCTTTAAGTGAACAGGAGTTTTTCCCATATTTTTCACTTTTACAGCACGTGTGATGATGTCTGCTTCTTCAAATACACTGTAGAGTAAAAGAATCTGTACATTGCTGACTGTATCCAGCAGAGTTACCTCCAGGGTATCTACAGTGTCCTGTTCGTTGGCGAAGGTACAGGGAAGAGAATCAAGCTGATATTTTCCTTTTGTAATTTTAAAGTCCACAGCTTTGCCGTGGTAGGAGTAGCTGCCATCTCCGTTGACTACTTCGATGCTGGCAGTGCGGAAATCACCCTGCTGCTGTGTGGTGAATTCCTGAGGCTGTGCATCTAATGAGAAGGTCCTGGCGTTTCTGGACTCGTATGGGTTTCCGGAGAATCCCCGGTCATACTGCATGATCTGATAAGTCATATCCGCGTCGCAGATAGTAGGACCATAATAGAGATGAAGCAGATAATCCAGGTTACCGATTTTCATTTGGTAAGATGAGTTTTTCGTGTGCAAGGTGATGGTCTTGCTGGTTTCATTATAAATAATTCCCATAATTGTTTGTCTTCTCCTATAGTTCTTATGATGATTATTACGTTTTTGTGCTGCCAAGCCATTCTGACGGCACATTAGGCGTGATATAGATCCTTCAATTCTATAATAATACCACAATATGGCTTCTTTGGGTTCGTATAAATGGAGAAAATAGGGTTTATCTTTGGGCTATTTTACCTTAATTTCTCGCGGATTACATCGGTATTCTTCTAGTCATGCTGATAGTTTGCAGTTGACATGAAATTTTTGGTTCTTTATAATATGAAAAATAGAAGAAAAGTAAAAGAAAGCTGGCTTCAGGGTAAAAGGAACAGGGAGAAAGAACGTGTTGGAGAGAGGAAATATGGAAAATAAAAATGTAATTATCAGACTTGCAAAACCGGAAGATGGAGAATGTCTGGCGGAGATTGAAGCCGCTTGTTTTCCACCTGCTGAGGCTGCTGACAGAGAGACAGTCCTAAAGCGGCTTACTGTGTTTCCAGAGAATTTTGTGGTGGCACAATTGGACGGCATTGTGGTTGGGTTCATTAATGGCGGAAATACAGATGAGCAGTATCTTCCCGATGCCATGTATCATGATTTGAGTCTCCACAAGCCGGAAGGTGCTTATCAGACTGTTTTTGGATTGAATGTAATGTCGGATTATAGGAAGTGTGGAATTGCTGCAAAGCTGGTAGAAGAGTATATTGCAGTGGCGAAGAGGCATAACCGGAAAGGAATTATTTTGACCTGTAAAGACCATATGGTTCATTATTATGAGAAATTTGGATTTGAGTGTCATGGTGTGGCAGATTCTGCTCATGGAGGCGCCAAGTGGAATGATATGAGGCTGATTTTTTAGCTGATGGCATGTGTGAAATGTCTGGAAAGCTTAAAGGAAGAAGAGAGAAAAGACGAGATGGGAGGTTGCAGTATGAGATTGGAAACAATGCTGGGAGACATTACGAAGGTAAAATGCGATGCCATTGCCAATGCCGCGAATACTTCATTATTGGGCGGCGGCGGTGTGGATGGCGCCATTCACAGGGCAGCAGGCCCAAAGCTGTTGGAAGAGTGCAGAACCTTGCACGGATGCGATACGGGGAAAGCGAAAATCACCAGGGGCTACAATTTACCTGCCAAATATGTGCTTCACACACCGGGGCCAATCTGGCGCGGAGGAAATCACAATGAGGAGGCGCTTCTGGCAGGAAGCTATCGAAGCTGCCTGGAACTGGCTGTGGAATATGGATGTAAGACGGTAGCATTTCCCTCTATCAGCACAGGTGTATATGGATTCCCGCTGGATAAGGCATCGAAGATTGCGGTGAAGGCTATACTGGACTTCTTGCAGGAGCATGAGGAGATAGAACGAGTCATTATGGTTTGCTTCAGTCAGGATACGAAGAAATGGTATGATGAGGTGATAAGTGAAACAAAAATGTAGAGAACGGAGTGAATGGTAATCGGTGTGAGAAGAATTTCAGGATTTGGGAGTAAAAGCTGTTGACATAAAATATGGGGTTCCGTATAATTGGTAAAAGAGTTCAGATGTGGATTCAAAAGTAAGAGTTCTGCACATATACAGTCCGCGGAGGTAAGGATGGTGGATAATCTTTGAAATCTGACTGTATCATGTGGAAAAATAAAAGGAATCATAAGATTATTCCAGAATACAAGGAGGAAACAAACATGTTATTTGTGGAATACCCCAAATGTACTACCTGTAAAAAGGCGAAGAAATGGCTGGATACCCAGGGCATTGAGTATACAGACCGTCACATCAAGGAGGAAAATCCTTCTGAGGCAGAGATTAAAGAATGGCACACCAAGAGTGGATTGCCCTTAAAGAGATTTTTCAACACCAGCGGAATGCTTTATCGGGATATGGGCTTAAAGGATAAGCTGCCCACAATGAGCGAAGAAGAGCAGTACGAACTGCTGGCCACCGACGGAATGCTGGTAAAGCGTCCGCTTGTGGTGGGAGATGACTTTGTGCTGGTTGGCTTTAAGGAGAATGAATGGGAAGAGAAATTAAAGTAAAGCCAAAGGATTATGCCATGGGAAGTGTGATGTGCATATTGCGGTAGATATATGGAGCTCATTGGAGCTCAGTGATTTAGAATAATTGAATGCGAAAGCCCCTCTCGGAAGAAGCTTCTATGAGCTTCTGTCGAGAGGGCTTTTTACTGGAGGAAAATCAATTCATTCATTGGATAGATAAAATAAATATTTGTTTAAAAT